>JAJYIC010000004.1:0-16055 GCA_021790295.1 Pseudomonadota bacterium
GAAAAGACGCCGCTTCAAGTGGCGCCGTTTTGGCCAAGGGTCGGGAAAGAGAAGGAACACGCGGTCGACCGAGGCCTCGGGCAAAGCCTCGATGAGGAGCCGCGCGTCATCCATAAAGATGCGGATATTGGCGAGGCTTTTGCGTTCGATCTCGCCAAGGAGGCGGACGACGCCCGCCTCGAATACCTCGCAGCCGATAAAGCCGCTCTCCGGCTCGCGCGCGGCCAAGAGGGCGAGATGCTCGCCTCCGCCAAAACCGATTTCGAGCGCGATCCTATGCGGGAAAGCGGGGAAAAGCCTTTTCGGATCGAGACTGCCCTGTGCCGGAAGGGCGAAGGCAAGGCGCGGCAGGAGCGTCTTTTTGCGCTCCTTTTGCAAGGGGCTCTGGGCGCGCCCGCGGCGACGCCCGTAAACGCGCCGGCGGGGCGGATCCTCTCTCAAGTGAAGGCGCGGGCCAACACCTCGGCGAGATCCGTCCGCTCCCAGGAAAAGCCGCCATCGGCCTCGGGTTTGCGGCCAAAATGACCATAGGCTGCGGTGCGCGCGTAGATCGGTTTGTTGAGCCGCAAATGGGTGCGAATGCCGCGCGGAGAGAGATCCATCGCCTGCATCAGGATTTCCGCGAGCTTTTTCTCGTCGACCGTGCCGGTCCCAGCGGTATCGACATAAACCGAAAGAGGCTTCGAGACCCCGATCGCATAAGCAAGCTGGATCGTGCAGCGTTCGGCGAGACCGGCGGCGACGACATTCTTTGCCAGATAGCGCGCCGCATAAGCCCCGGAACGATCGACCTTGGTCGGATCCTTGCCCGAAAACGCGCCGCCGCCATGAAGCGCCGCCCCGCCATAAGTATCGACGATGATCTTGCGTCCGGTCAGCCCGGCGTCTCCATGGGGACCGCCGATCACAAAGCGGCCGGTCGGGTTGACGTAGAAATGCTCTTCCTCGCACATCCACCCTTCCGGCAGGGTGTTGACGACGAAAGGACGGACGATCTCGCGCACTTCGCTTTGCTCCAGTTCGGGCGCATGCTGGGTCGATACGACGATCGCCACCGCCCGCACGGGCTTGCCGTCGGCATATTGGAGCGTCACCTGGCTTTTGGCGTCCGGCCCCAAAGAAGGCGCCCTGCCGGCATGGCGCGCCTCGGCCAAAGCGCGCAGGATCGCGTGCGCGTAAAAGATCGGCGCCGGCATCAGTTCGCGGGTTTCCGTGCAGGCATAACCGAACATCATCCCCTGGTCGCCCGCCCCTTCTTCCTTGTTGCCGCCGGCGTCGACGCCGCGGGCGATGTCGGTCGACTGCCCGTGGATGAGGCACTTGATGGCCACTTTCTGCCAGTGAAACCCTTCCTGCTCGTAGCCGATGTCGCGAATGGCCTCGCGCGCGGCTTCGACCATGACCTCGGGGGTGATCGAGGCCGGCCCGCGAACCTCGCCCGCAAGCACCACCCGGTTTGTCGTCGCGAGCGTCTCGACGCCGCAACGAGCCTCGGCATCGGCCTCGAGAAAGGTGTCGAGGATGGTGTCCGAGATGCGGTCGCAGACCTTGTCGGGGTGGCCTTCCGCCACCGATTCGCTGGTGAAGACGTAATCCTTCTGGGCCAAGAGCGGGTCCTTCCTTCTTTCCTCGAAGCAGGCTTGGCGCTGCCGCGAGCGCGGTTGTCGCCCTCTCTCGGCACCACCGTCAAGCGCGATCTTCGGCAGTGCGGAAGCGTGCCCAGTGTCCCCATTCTGAAATTCGCATGAGCTCTCTATCGGCCTCGAGGCGAATTTCAGAATCGAAAGGACACTAGCAAACTATGGATTTCTCGTGTCGTGGTTTCGAAGTTCGCCTGGAGCCTGATATCCGGCGATTTTGCGAACTTCGAAACCACTACACTGGCGAGCGATTCCCTTATTTCGTCTCCGCCCTCTCTCCGCCCGTCGCCAACGCCTTGGCGAGTTCGAACAGGCGCCGGCGCACGAGCGGGTCGTCGATCCGGTAATAGGAACCGACGAGTTCGACCGTCTCGCGCCGGCGCAAGGGGTCGGACTCGAAGGCTTCGGCCGGAGACTCGGAAAATCCGCCGGCAATCGCGGGCGCGCGCACCGGATCCATGTCGTCGAAAAAAAACGACACCGGAACATCGAGCACCCGCGACAGGTCATGCAGGCGGCTGGCGCCGATGCGGTTCGCGCCGCGCTCGTATTTTTGCACCTGCTGAAAGGTGAGGCCGATCGCCTCGCCAAGCTTTTCCTGGCTGAGGCCCAGCATGTTCCGGCGCAATCGCACCCGCGAGCCGACATGCACGTCGATCGGGTTCGGTTCTCCGCCTCTGCGGCGGCCGGGTCGCCTTATCGTCTCCTGCGTGGACATCATTTCTCGTTCGCCTCCGCAAAGGCATTGTTATCCGTCAATCGCCTTTACCGCTCGACCGTCCCGCGCCCAAATATATCGGACGATCAATCCTGCCAAAAGCACGGCGCCGCGCCGCCTCGGCCGGCCTCCCTCAACCGATCTTCAAGGCTACAGCAAAGATGGCGACGAAGAGGAGCGCGAAAAAGATCCAATCCCCGGCGCGCTCGTAAAGCGTACGCGGCCCCGGCGCCGGCAGCACAAAATCGACATACCCGATGGCGTCGAGATCGGTGTGGGTCAAGACCCGCCCCGAAGCGTCGACCACGCCGCTGATGCCGTTGTTGGCCACCCGCACGAGCGGCAGGCCTTCTTCGACCGAACGCGCGCGCGCCATCTCGAAACTCTGATAAGGCCCGGAGCTTTTCCCGTACCAGGCGTCGTTGCTGATGGCGAGGAGCCAGTCGGGGCGCGCGTTCTCATCGACCACCGCTCCCGGAAAGATCGCCTCGTAACAGATGAGCGGGGCAAAAGGAGGAAGCCCCGGCAAGGCGATTGTGCGCCGGCCTTTCCCGGGCGAAAGATCGACGCTTCCCGCGGTGATCTTTTTCAGCGGCAAAAAACGCAAATAACGGTGGAAGGGCACGTATTCGCCGAAAGGCACGAGGTGAACCTTGTCGTAATGGGCGAGGATCTTGCCCTTGCCGTCAATCGCTTCGAGGCTGTTCCAGAAGTGCCGCGGCGGCGCCGGCGGCCGGTCCGTGCGGATGGCGCCGGTAAGGAGAACCCCTCCTTTCGGCGCGACCGCGGCGAGCGCTTTTCTTTCCGCCGGATCGCGCCGTAAAGGGATGGTCACGGCCGCTTCAGGCCAGATGATCGCGGCCGGCCTGTGGCGCGAAGGCTCGGCGCTCAATTGCAAAAGGCGCCGCAGGTTCGCCTCGAACCGCGCCGAATCCCATTTGAGCGATTGCGGGATCGACGGCTGCACGAGGCGCAGCCGGGTGTTCGTGTAAACCGTCGGCGACGCTTCGAGGCGGAGCGCCCCCAACGCCGCCGGCAGGAGGATCAGCGCCAGGCTGGCGATCGCCGGCGCTGAGCGCCGCGCGCGCGACATCGGCGCCAAAGAGGGCGCGCCGAGAAGCGCTGGCAGGGAGGCCGCCAGAACGGTGATAAAGCTGAGCCCATAAATGCCGATAAAAGCGACACTTTGAAGGAGGGCGAGAGAGCCCGGAAAACCGCCCGCCCAGACATAGCCGATGAGGTTCCAGGGAAGCCCGGTGAAGGCGTGGCCGCGAACCCATTCGAGGCCCGACCACAACACCGCAAAGGCGAGAACCCGCGCCGCCGGCGGCAGGCCGAAGCGGGTTCGCAAGAAATGCGCGGCCCATAAACAAAGGCCGCTATAAAGCGCCATAGCCGCAGGCAAGCCGGCGGCGGCGAAAGGCAGAAGCCACCAGAAGCGGGCGATATCGACAAAAAGCGCCGCCGCGACCCAATACATCCCGGCAAGAAAAAAGCCGAACCCGAAAAGAAAACCGAGCCCGAACGACGCCCACCCTCCCTCGCTTCCCTCTTCGAGCCACAAAAGTCCGGGGAAGGCGATAAAGACGAGAGGCACGAGATCGATCGGCGACAGCGCCGCCGCGGCGCAGACGCCGAGAAGAAAGGCAAGGCCGGCGCGCTTTTTCCCTTTGAGCCGCGCCACCTCCTGCGCCAGCCGGCAGACCGGGGTTTCGACGCGCGCACCGGGCGCAACGCGAAAAAGGGAAGCCTCAGGCATCGCCCGCCGAATTCTCCTTTTCCGCTTTTTCCGCACCGCGGACGCGCAACCTTTTGACCCGGCGGGGGTCGCCGTCCAGGACCTCGAATTCGATCCCGCTCGGATGGGCGATGACCTCGCCGCGCCGCGGCACGCGGCCGGCGAGGATCGAGACGAGACCGCCCAGGGTTTCGACCTCGCCTTCCCCTTCGACGGGTCGGAGCCTTATCCCGCGCCGATTTTCGAGTTCTTCGATCGGGGTGCGCGCATCGGCGATCAAGGATCCGTCCGCCCTTTCGATCAACCGCGGGCCTCCAGCGCGATCGTGTTCGTCCTCGATCTCGCCGACGATTTCCTCGATCAGGTCTTCGATCGTCACGAGCCCGTCGATGCCGCCGAACTCGTCGACCACCATGGCGATATGCGTGCGCGCCTGGCGCATCTGGACGAGAAGGTCGAGGATCGGCAAAGAGGGAGCGACCAGAAGAACCTCGCGCAGGATGCCGACGACCTTCTCCTCCGCCCCATCCGCCGTCAGAGCGAGGACGTCCTTGACATGGATGAAACCGATGACGCCGTCGAGCGTCTCGCGATAGATCGGAACCCGCGAATGACGGTGTTCGACCACTTGCCGCACGACCTCGCCGAGAGGGGTTTCGAGATCGAGGGCGAAAATATCGACCCGCGGCACCATGACGTCGCCGGCCGCCCGTTCGTGAAGCTTGCGGATGTTCTCGATCAGCAAGCGCTCGTCGGCGGTCAGCCGGTGAGCGCCTTCCTCGCCCGCGGCGTTTCCGCCCGCCGCAAGAGGAGGCGCCTCCTCTTCGCGCCGATCGAGCATGCGCTGCAGGAATGCGCGCAGGCGCGCGAAAGAGGGATCGCCGCCCGGCGCGCCGCTTTTGAGGGGAGGCTCGCTCGCGCTCATGTGCCCTCGCTCGGGGCTCTCTTCGTTGACATGGTGTCGCGATAGGGGTCCGGCACCCCCAACTCCCCCAGAATCGAGGTTTCGAACGCCTCCATCGCCGAAGCTTGCGGCTCCTTTTCGTGGTCGAAACCGAGGAGATGAAGTACGCCATGCACGACGAGATGGCGAAGATGGTCGGCGAGAGGTTTTTCCTGCTCCTCGGCTTCGCGTAGCGCGGTCTCGAAAGCAAGGACGACGTCGCCGAGAAGAAGGGGCGATTGCGCAGGCGAAGAGAGCGACTGCCCCGCCGCGAAAGAGAGCACGTTGGTCGCACCCTCCCGGCCCCGGTAACGCCGGTTGAGACGGGCCTGAAAGGCGTCGTCTGCAAGCGTCACCGCAAGTTCGACAGGGCGCCCCTCTAAAAGGCCGCTCGTCTTGCCGGCGCGCCTCAAGGCGAGCCGGGCCGCCTGCCGCGCGAGGCCGCGCACGCCGGGGCAGTTCCTCCTCCATAAAGGCGAAGAGAGCGCAACATCGACCGCAACGGGGCCCGTCACGATTTTGTCCTTTGCGCGGCGCGAGCCTCATAGGCGCGCACGATGTCGGCCACGAGCCGGTGGCGGACGACGTCCTTCTCGCTCAAGGTTATCGTTTGAACGCCTTCGATCCGGGCGAGCGTTTCGAGGGCGTCGACGAGACCCGAGCGCGTGCCCGCCGGAAGATCGGGCTGGGTGAGGTCGCCCGTCACCACCATCCGCGAGCCTTCGCCGAGACGGGTCAAAAACATCTTCATCTGCACGGGGGTCGTGTTCTGCGCCTCGTCGAGAACGATAAAGGCGTGGGAAAGCGTGCGCCCGCGCATAAAGGCGATCGGCGCCACCTCGATCTCGCCGCTGCCGAGCCGGCGCGCCAGCTGGTCGGCCGGGAGCATGTCGTGAAGGGCGTCGAAAATCGGCCGCAAAAAGGGGTCCACCTTGTCGCGCAAATCGCCGGGAAGGAAACCGAGCCTTTCTCCCGCCTCGACCGCCGGGCGCGAGAGGACGATGCGGTCGACGCGCCCACTGAGCAAAAGGTCGACCCCGGCGGCAACTGCAAGATAGGTCTTGCCGGTTCCGGCGGGACCCAAAGAGAAGACCAGTTCGTTCTCGCGCAAGGCCTTGACATAAAGGGCCTGGCCCGCGGTGCGCGGGGTGATGCGCCGTTTGCGGGTGCGGAAAGAGGCCTCTTCCCGCCACAAGCTGAGGGTCCCGTCCGCGAGTTCGGCTTCGGCCAAGCGAATGACCGCCTCGACCGCCGCGTCATCGACCTCCTGGCCGCCTTTCAGCCTTTCATAAAGACGCGAGAGCGCGAGGTGGGCGGCCTGCGTCGCCGAAGCGGAGCCGGAAATCGTCAGGCGGTTCCCGCGCGTCGCAAGGGCGACGCCGAGTTGGCGTTCGATGCGATCGAGATGGCGGTCGCGTTCGCCGTAAAGCTGCGGCAAAAGCAGATTGTCGTCGAATTCGAGCTGCCTTTTGCCGGGCTCGGAGTCGGTGGCCAGGATCGCCGGGGAAAGCGCCGTCATGCGGAAGCCCTATCGAAAAGCGCGCCGCCGAGGCTTTTCAACCCGGCCTCGCGGATGAGAACGGGGGCGATCTCCCCTCGTCTCTCGGCTGCCGCCGTCACATGCACGTTTTGCAGATAGGCGCTCTTGCCGAGAAGCTGACCGCCGCGGCGCCCCGGCTTTTCGAGGAGGACCGGCAGGACCCGGCCGAGGAAGCTTTGATTGAAAGCGCATTGTTGTCGGGCGATGAGGGCTTGAAGGGCGGCGAGGCGTTCGGCCTTTTGCGGTTCGGGGACCTGTCGGGGCGCTGCGGCGGCCGGCGTTCCCGGACGCGGCGAATATTTGAAGGAGAACGCCTGGGCAAAGCCGATCTCTTTGACGAACGCGAGAGTGGCGGCAAAATCCTCCTCCTCTTCGCCCGGAAAGCCGACGATGAAATCGGAAGAGAGGGCAAGATCCGCCCGCGCCTCGCGCAGCCGGTCGACGATCCGCCTGTAGTCGTCGGCGCTGTGGCGCCGGTTCATGAGAGCGAGAACCCGGTCGGAGCCGGTTTGCGCCGGAAGGTGAAGATGCGGCATCAGTTTCGGCAGGTCGCGGTGAGCGGCGATAAGGCTTCTATCGACTTCTCGCGGGTGCGAGGTCGTGTAGCGCAGGCGTTCGAGTCCCTTTATCTCTGAAACCGCCCGCAGGAGCTCGCCGAGACGCCATTCTCCGCCCTGCGGAGCCTTGCCGTGATAGGCGTTGACGTTCTGTCCGAGAAGGGTGATCTCGCGCGCTCCCCCCGCGACGAGCCGCCTCGCTTCGGCGAGAACCTGGCCCGCCGGGCGCGAGAATTCGGCCCCTCTCGTATAAGGCACGACGCAAAAGCTGCAGAACTTGTCGCAGCCTTCCTGCACCGAAAGAAGGGCGCTGACGCCGGCAGAGGCGCCGGGGGCGGGCAGGAAATCGAACTTCGGCTCCGCGGGAAAGCTTGTTTCGAGAAGGCCTTCGCCCGTCTTGCGCGCTGCGCGGGCGACCAATTCGGGCAGGCGGTGATAGCTTTGCGGGCCGAAGACGATGTCGACAAAAGGCGCCCTGCGCAACAATTCGGCCCCTTCGGCCTGGGCGACGCACCCGCCGACGGCGATCAGCATCTCGCCGCCGCGACGGCCCTTCGCCTCTTTGAGGGCGCGCAAATGCCCGAGTTCGGAAAACACCTTTTCCGCCGCCTTTTCGCGGATATGGCAGGTGTTGAGGATGACGAGATCGGCGCCTTGCGGCGTTTGCGCCTCAACGAAGCCGAGGGGCGAGAGACAATCGGCCATGCGCGAGGAATCGTAAACGTTCATCTGGCAGCCGTAGGTCTTGATGAAAACGCGTTTTTTCACCCTGCGCCTCGTCTTTCTCCGCTCGGCTCCTCTATTCATCCCGCCGCCGCGGCCGGCGCGGGAAGGGCGGGCGGCTCGGGCGCAGGCTGAGGCCGGCCCGAAAGCGCGGCGGCCACCCCGCCCGCGATCCGCTCGCGGCAGTAAAGGATCAGCGCCTTTCTCGAGGCAAAGGCCGCGAGGCTGGTCGGCGGGTGAAACTCGACCACCACTTCGACCCTGCCGAGGCCGATCATTTCCCACATATGGGGGAGAAGCTCCATCGCCCCGTACCAGGCGAAAAGCGGCCGGTAAAAGCGGCTTATGGGAACGCCGTCGAGCCGCGTATAGGCGAGGGAGACGGGTTGAACGAGGATCCCGCCGCCCTTTTCCGCGGCGCCGAGAAGCGCGCTTTTGAACGGAAGCACGCGGTTGCCGTCCCCGCTCGTGCCTTCGGCGAAAAGAATGAGCGCCTCGCCCTTTCCGAGGCGTTCGGCGAGAACGGCGCGCTGGCGGGCGCTACTGAGCATGCGACGATCGACAAAAAGCGTGCGTTGCAGCCGCGCCAACAAGCCGAAAAGGGGCCAGCGCGCGACCTCGTCCTTGGCGACAAAAGAGCCGGCAATGAGCGAGCCCAAGATCATGATGTCGGTATAGGAGACATGGTTGGCGACAAAAAGCGCCGGCCGCAACTCGCTCGGGGCGCCGAGGCGGCGGACGCGGAAGCCGAGGATGCGGCAACAGCAGCGGTGATAAAAGAGCGGCAATCTTTCCGCCAGGCGCCCGCCGAATAGAAGCAGGAGCGCCTGCACCGGCATCAGCGGCAAAGTCGCGGCGAGGTAGAGGAAAATCCGCAGGAGGCGGAGCGTCGAGGAGCCCATGCGCCGCGCCCGCAAAGGCCTCGCCAGGCTGCGGCACCCGAGCGCGCCGCAAAAGAGCCGTGCCGCGACCGGCGGGATAAAGGAGGGCGCCCTCATCCGGAAAGCAAGATTCAGCCTTTCTCGGAACTCTCGGAGCCGCGATTTTTCGGCACGGCATAAAGTTCGAGACGATGCCCCACAAGCTCGAAGCCGAGCTGCCGCGCCACGATTTCCTGCAATTTTTCGATCTCTTCATTGCGGAACTCGATCACTCGGCCCGATTTGAGATCGATCAGATGATCGTGATGCGACTTCGGAATCTCCTCGTAACGCGCGCGGCCCTCGCCGAAATCGTGGCGGGCGAGAATGTTCGCTTCCTCGAACAGCCGCACGGTGCGGTAAACGGTGGCGATGCTGATGTTGGGATCGACCGCCGCCGCCCTGCGGTAGACCTTTTCGACGTCGGGATGATCGGCCGAGGCCGAAAGCACGCGCGCGATGACGCGGCGCTGCTCGGTCATCTTGAGGCCTTTGTCGCGGCAGAGCTGCTCCAGGCGCGAAATCATCGCCGACCCCGTCCTCCGATCTCCTCTTGTGCCTGCACTATATCGCAACATCGGCGGGCCCGCCTACGGGTCGTGCGAAGGTCGCTTCGCGCGCCGCCGAGGCGCGATCGAGGTGGCGCCGGAGCCTCTTTCAGGAGCGCGGCCGGCGCGCTCTCGTGCCGAGGCCGATCTCTTTAGCGAGACGGCTTCTCTGGCGCGCGTAATTGGGTGCAACCATCGGATAATCGGGCAAAAGCCCCCAACGTTCGCGATAGGCTTCGGGGGTCATGTTGTAGGCGGTCTTGAGGTGCCGCCTCAGCATTTTCAGCCGTTTGCCGTCTTCGAGGCAAACGATGTAGTCGTTGTGAACCGATTTCTTGATCGGAACCGCCGGTTGCGGGCGCTCGGCCGGCGCCGCCGCGGCGCTGCCGATGGTGGCGAGCGAATGATAAACCTGATTGATCAACTGCGGCAGATCGCCGAGAGAAACCGTGTTGTTGGAAACATGCGCCGCCACGATTTCCGTCGTCAACGCCAACAAATCGCTTGCCTGCTCCGCACTGTCCATGGCGATGATCCCATCATCCGTTCTTGAGGCAATATGAGTAATAATTTTCGGCTGCGCAATATGGCGCCGGCGAAATCTCTTCGATTTTGTTCGGCCTGTCGGTAATTGTCGCGCGCGCCGCCGGAGTCTCGCCGCAAGACGAAAAAAGGGACGTTTCAAGTCGCAACGGAGGCGCCGTCGAGAGAGAGGCGAAGAACGAGCGCATCGACAAAGCTTTGGCCGCGCCGATAATATCTTTTCCGGCAGGCTATGGTCGTAAAACCAAGTCCTCGATAAAGCGCGAGAGCCGCGTTGTTGTCGATTGCGGCTTCGAGGATGAGGGCGCCCGCCCCGCGCCGGCGGGCCTCGGCGCAAACGGCCGCGAGGAGTGCGCGCGCGGCGCCGCGCCGCCGCATCTCGGGGAGGACGCCGAGGGAGAGAATTTCGCACTCGCCTTTGAGATCGAAGGCGAGAACAAAACCGACCGCAACCACGTCCTCGAAAGCAAGGAGCCCAAAGGTCGAGCCGATCGCCATGATCTCGGCGAGCGCGGCCGCATCCCACGATTCTTCGGGAAAACACGCTTGTTGCAGTCTCGCGAGCGAGCCGGCCGATCCCTCGAAAACGGGCGAGAGGGAAAGCGTCATCGCGCCTTCGCCTTTTTCGCTCGAGGAATGGTCACATCCGGGGCGCGCAAATACATGGGGCGCGCCGCGTTCTCCCGCACCCCCCTCCGCCAGGAGCGGAAGGCCGCCCGCAACACCCCGAGGGCGTCGGGAACCCTTTCGGCCTCGATTCTCGTGACGCTCTGCGTCGGCAAAGCCGCCGCGGCGCGAACGGCGGCGTCGCCCGCGATCACAAGGCCCTTTGCGAAGGGGGCGCCGCCGAGGGCGGCGGCAAGGGCTTCGGGCAGAAGCGAAAGCGGCGGCAGCAAAGGCTCGCCGCGGTCATCGAAAAGGGCGACGTAAAGATCCGCACGGCGGCTTTCGAGGGCGACCAGCAAAGAGGGGCCTTCTTTCGGCCCTTCTTCCTGCGTCGCGCCGGGGAAAGGAAAGGATGCGGCGACCGCCTCGAAACCGCTCAAACCGAGAAGCGCGGCCCCGGTCGCGAGAGCGATCCCGCGCGCCGCGGCGAGCCCGGCGCGGATCCCGGTGAACGAACCTGGTCCGGCCGTGACCGCGACAAGATCGAGTTCGCCCGGCGACAACGCCGCCTCTCTCATCGCCTGATCGATCAGAGGCATCAAGGCTTCGGCATGTCCGTGAACGAGCGCCAGGCGACGGTGGGCGAGGACCCTCTCCCCCTCGGCGACCGCAACCGAGACCGCAAATCCGGTGCTGTCGAACGCGAGAATCCGCGGTTTGGCGTCGCTTTCTTCGGCCGCTCCCCGCCTTCTTTGCTGCTGCCCTTTCAGACCGCCCGAACCTCTGTTACCTCCGGGATGTAATAGCGCAGCATGTTTTCGATCCCGGCTTTGAGGGTTGCAAGGGAACTCGGACAACCCGAGCAAGACCCTTGCATGTGGAGATAGACGACGCCTTCCTCGAAATCGCAAAAGGTGATGTCGCCGCCGTCCTGAGCCACCGCGGGGCGCACGCGCGTATCGAGCAGCTCCTTGATCTGGGCGACGATCCCACCCTCCTCTTCGCCCCCTTCGGGGGCCTTTTCGAGAGGCGCCGAAAGCACCGGGCGGCCGCGGGTGAAATGCTCCATGATGATGCCGAGTATCGCCGGTTTGAGGCGGTACCAATCGGCCTCTTCGGCCTTTGTCACGGTGATGAAATCGGCGCCGAAAAACACCCCTCTGACTTCCGGCAAGGCAAAGAGGCTTTCGGCCAAAGGCGAATTGCGCGCGGTCGAGGGATCGGGGAAATTCGCCGTCCCCGAAGTCATCACCTCGAGGCCCGGCAGGAACTTGAGGCTCGCCGGGTTCGGCGTCTGCTCGGTCTCAATAAACATCGATCGCTCCGCGCCAAAGGAGACTTTCCCATAGCATGGGGACGGCCCGCCCGCCAATCAACCCTCGATCCGAGTTCCCGCCCGCCCCAAAGGCCCCTTTCAAAGCCGCAGAAGCCCGCAGATTTCTTTCACATCTTCGAGGATCGGGAAGGCGATCGCTGCGGCGCGCTGCGCGCCTTCCTTGAGGACTCCGTCGATATGCCCGGGCTCGGCCAAAAGGCGGCGCATCTGCCCGCCGACGCGGCCGACTTGCGCGATCGCCAGTTCCGAGAGCGCCTCTTTCAAAACCGAGAAATTCTCTCCGGCAAAACGCTTGAGCCCTTCTTCGGGCGAAATTCCGGCAAGGGCGCTATAGATGCCGATCAGGTTTTCGGCCTCGGGACGCCCTTCGAGCCCTTCGGGGCTCTCGGGCAGGCGCTCCGGGTCGGTCTTTGCCCTTCTGATCTTGAGGGCGATCAGTTCGGGGTCGTCGCTGAGGTTGATGCGCGAATAATCCGAGGCGTCCGATTTCGACATCTTGCGCCTGCCGTCCCTGAGGCTCATCACCCGGGCGGAAGCGGCAAAGATCTGCGGCTCGGGCAACGGGAAGGTATCGCGCCCGTAATGCCGGTTGAAAGCGCCGGCGATGTCGCGCGAGAGCTCCAGATGCTGTTTCTGATCCTCGCCTACGGGAACGTGGGTCGCCTTGTAAAGCAGGATGTCGGCCGCCATCAGCACGGGGTAGGCGTAAAGGCCGAGGCCGGCCATATCGCGCTCTTTGCCCGCTTTCTCCTTGAACTGAGTCATGCGGTTGAGCCAACCGATAGGGGTGAGGCAAGAGAGAAGCCAGGCGAGCTCGGCATGGGCGCCGACCATGCTCTGGTTGAAGATGATCGTCCGCTTCTCGTCGATGCCGGAGGCGATATAGGCGGCGGCGACTTCGCGCGTGTGCCGGCGCAATGCGTCTGGGTCCTGCGGCAGGGTGAGGGCGTGAAGATCGACGATGCAGAAAATGCATTCGTAATCCTTTTGCAGCGCCACCCAGTTGCGGATCGCGCCGAGATAATTGCCAAGGTGCAGGTTGCCGGTCGGTTGCACGCCGGAAAAAATGCGGTTCATCGGGCCTCGATTCTGCCGGTCCCGTCCCCTCCTATCCGCCTTCGCCGCAAGGGGTCAAGCCGGTTGCCGGAAAACCCGGCGCCAGATTTCGCGCGGGAGGGCAAGCCCGAGGAGAAAGGCGAAAACCGCAAAGCTGCCGAGCCCGGCGCCGACGAGCCCGGCGAGAGCGGCGAGCCGCAACCCCTCCGCGCCTGCGAAGAGAGGCGCGAGAAACTCTTTGAGGATGGCGAGAACCGCCGCCATGGCCAGAGAGGAAAGGGCGATGCGCGGCAGGCTCCTCTGCGCCCGCCCGTCGAGGCGGAAATGCCCGCGCCGTTTGAGGAGGGCGAAAAGGGTCAGGGCATTGACCCAGCCGGCAAGGCTCGTCGCCAAAGCGACCCCGACATGAGCAAAAAGGCGCATCAAAAGAAGAGTGAGCGCGAGATTGACGACGACGGCCGCGATCGCGACCCTCACCGGCGTCTTCGTGTCCGCGCGCGCGAAAAACGCCGGCGCAAGCACGCGGATCAGAACAAAAGCCGGAAGCCCCGCGGCATAAGCGGCAAGCGCCCCCGCCGTCGCCGCCACCGCGGCGGGGCCAAAGGCGCCGCGCTCGAAAAGCGCGGCAAGGATCGGGCGGGCGAGAAGGCCGAGCGCCAAAGCCGCGGGCAAGGTGAGAAAGAGGGCGAGTTCGAGCCCGCGATTTTGCGTCGCCATCGCGCCTTCCCTGTCGCCGAGGCGTATCTGGCGCGAGATCGCGGGCAGGATCGCCGTGCCGATAGCAACGCCGACAACCCCCAGGGGCAATTGGTTGAGGCGATCGGCGTAATAAAGATAGGAGACCGCGCCTGTCGGCAAAAGCGAGGCGAGAGCGGTTGAAACGACGAGGTTGAGCTGGGTCACCCCGGCCCCCAAAACCGCCGGCGCCATCAGCTTCAGCGCGCGGCGCACTTCCGCGCTGAGGCGCGGGCGCGGCAGCGAGAGAGAAAACCCCGCCCGGGCGCAATTGGAAACCAGCCAAAGAAACTGCGCAGCACCCGCCGCGGTGACGGTCCAGGCGAGTAAGCGCCCCGGAGCAAAGCCGAAGTGGCGGATGGCGATCAACGCGGCGATCAAAAAAAGGTTCAAAAGGATCGGCGTCGCCGCCGCCGCCCAAAACCGGTCGAGCGAATTCAAAACCCCGCCCGCGAGCGCGACGAGAGCGATAAAAAGCAGATAAGGGAAGGTGAGCCGCCCGAGTTCGACGACCAGAGGAAACTTCCCCGGCTCCGCCGCAAAACCCGGAGCCATCACCCGCATCACCTGCGGCATCAAGATCTCGCCCAAAAGGACAAAGCCGAGAAGGGCCGAGAGCAGAACCGCAAGCGCATCCTCGGCAAAAAGCCGGGCCGCCTCCTTGCCGCTTTCGGCGTTGGCGCCGGCAAAAAGTGGGACGAAAGCGGCGCTGAAAGCGCCTTCGGCAAAAAGGCTGCGAAACAGGTTCGGAAGACGCAAGGCGACAAAAAAAGCATCGGCGACCGGCGCCGCGCCGATCGTCGCCGCCAGCAGGATGTCGCGGGCAAAACCGAGAACCCGGCTGACGAGGGTGTAGGAACCAACCGTGGCGGCGGCGCGCAAAAGGCTCATGCCGCGCGGTGTAGAGGAAAATGCCCGCGAGGAAAACGGTTGCGAGCGGGATCGCGGCGCAAAAAAAGAGACGCGCGCTTGTGTTTTACCGGCCGAAGCCTCACCGTTCGCGGGAACGCAAAAGGAGGCGACCATGGGGGCGACGAGGATCGGGGTGGTCGGTTGCGCCGGCCGCATGGGCAGGATGCTCGTGGCCGAAATCGCGGCGAGCGAGAACTGCGTCGTCTCCGGAGGCACGGAGGCGCCGGGAAGCGGTTCTGTCAACCACGATATCGGCGAGGCTGCCGGCATCGGGCGGATCGGGATACCGGTCGGCGACAATGTCGAAAAGCTTTTGCGCGCGGCCGACGTCGTCATCGAGTTTACGACGCCCGCCGCGACGGCCGAACATGCGCGGCTCGCCGCCCAGAGCGCGACGCCCCTCGTCATCGGCACCACCGGGCTTTCCTCCGAAGAAACCGCCCTCATCCGCGAAGCGGCAAGCCGGATCCCGATCGTTTTGGCGCCCAATATGAGCCTCGGGATCAATCTTTTGCTCGACATCGTCGAAGGGGTGGCGCGCCGCCTCGGGCCCGAGTGGGACATCGAGATCATCGAGATGCACCACCGGGGAAAGGTGGACGCCCCTTCGGGCACCGCACTTGCGCTCGGGCGGGCGGCGGCAAAAGGCCGCGACGTCTCTTTCGAAGAGGTGGCAAAACGCGGCCGGGACGGGATCGCCGGCGCCCGGCCTGCGGGTGAGATCGGTTTTGCGGCGTTGCGCGGGGGCGACGCGGTCGGCGACCACCATGTCGTCTTCGCGGCGGCGGGGGAGCGTCTCGAACTCGTTCACCGGGCGACGAGCCGGGCGATCTACGCCAAAGGCGCGGTGCGCGCGGCGCTTTGGGTGGTCGGACGCAGCCCCGGCCTTTACGGCCTCAAGGAGGTTCTCGGACTATAAAGAGGGATCAGCAATCCTGTGCCGCCGGATCGAGGGAGTTCTTCCATTGAAACAGTGCCTCGGCAAGCGTTTGCGCCAGTTCGCGCCTGAGCGTAGGGGCAAGAAAGGCGCCGATCGCAAGGCTTCTCCCGTGCGATCCGACAAGAAGACGCTCCGAACGGCCCCGTCTCTCTTCGAGCATGACGCGCAGCCAGAAAGGGTGGAACCGCCACTGCCGGCGTTCCCCGCGCATGCTCACCTTTTCGACGGTGAAGGTCTTGCCGGAGAGGCGCAGCGTCTCGCTTTCGCGTGCGCGCCTGTAGTTGCGGGCAAAGGCGAGATAAAGAAGGGCAAGGTCAAGCCCGAAAAATCCGCAGACGGGCCAGGCTCCGGCGGCGATACAGAGACCTCCGGCGCCAAGGCTGAAACAGCCGAGAACCAGCATCAAAAGGCGAAAGCCTCTGGGCGAAAGGCTCCTCTGGGGCACGAGGACGCGCTCGAAAAAGACGCGCCCCGCGCCGGCCCGGTTTTCTTCTTCGCCTCCCCTCATCGCCGCCGCAGAATAGCCGAAAAGGCCTTTTCCGGCAAATGGGCGGCGGCGCGGGGCTAGGCGCAGATGAGCGTCGAGGGGAAAGGAAAATC
>JAJYIC010000004.1:16065-24430 GCA_021790295.1 Pseudomonadota bacterium
AGAGCGCCCCTTCTCACCGCGCGAAGCGGCCGAACTCTATCGCCGGCTGGCCGCGGCGCGCCCGCAGCCGCAAAGCGAACTCGGCTTCGAAGGCCCGTTCACCCTCCTCGTCGCCGTCGTCCTTTCCGCGCAGGCGACCGACGCCGGGGTCAACAAGGCGACGCCAAGGCTTTTTGCGCTCGCCGACACGGCGCAAAAGATGCTCGCTCTCGGCGAAGAGAGGGTGAGTGAATTGATCCGCACGCTCGGCCTTTACCGGACCAAGGCGAAAAACCTGATCGCTCTTTCCCGCATTCTCGTCGAGCGGTATGGCGGCGCCGTCCCCCGCGATCGCCAGGCGCTCGAATCCCTTCCCGGGGTCGGGCGCAAGACCGCCAATGTGGTCTTGAACGTCGCCTTCGGCGAGCCGACGATCGCCGTCGACACGCATATCTTCCGTCTCGCAAATCGCACCGGCCTTGCGCCCGGAAAGACCCCTTTCGAGGTCGAACGAGGGCTCGAAAGGATCACCCCCGCCCGCTACAAGGGGCACGCCCATCACTGGCTGATCCTGCACGGGCGTTATGTGTGCACGGCGCGGCGCCCCCTTTGCGCCGCCTGCATTCTCGCCGATCTCTGCCGTTACGAAGAAAAGACCCTCGCCGCGGCGGAGCCGCCGCAAAGGGGGCTCAAAGCGCGGAGCGGTTCTCGCCGCTAGCTTCGCCCGTTTCGGGGAGCGCCTGGGCCTGGATGTCGCCCGAAATCTGGCCGCCGATCTCGATCTCGATCTGGCCGTAGCGGATCGTTCCTGAGACGCGCCCGGTCGATTTGATCAAGAGCCGTTTGCGCACCACCAGATTGCCTTCGAAACGGCCGCGGATCTCGGCGTCCTCGATCGAGGCGGATCCTTTGAAAAGCCCGGTCTCGGCGATATCGACATCGCGGCAATTGGCGAGATTGGCTTCGACGCTGCCCTCGACAACGAGCTTGTCGCAGGAGGTGATCTCGCCGGAAAGGGTGATCTCGCGTCCGACGATGAGCTTGCGCGCTTCGGAGTCGAGCCTGCGTTGCGGGGCGGTCGCCTCCGCCGGGCGGCGGGCGGCTTCCGGCGGGCGCGGGGGTTCGGCGGGACGAGCCTCTGCAGCGGTGCGCGGCGGGATCGTCGCCGCCCGACCGCCGCCCGCCGGCGCGCTCGGGCGGGTCGGCTTCATCGGTATGCCCAGATCGTCAGGCGCCTCTGCCATCTTGCGGTCCTCTGTATCGCTTCGCTTCCAGCTGAACATTGATTGGACACCCGATCGATAGTGATGGCGCAAAACGTTGCACCCAAAGCCCGGTCAGGACCTCTTTCGGTGAAGACGCGGGAAACCCGCGCCCGCATGGTCTCCTTTGAGAGAGGCGGCAAACGGCATCACAACGTCCAACGAAAAGCAGACCGGGACAAATAACCCCGCGCCCCCGCTCTGCCAAGGGAAATGCGCCGCCAAAGGCTTTTTGCGTTACCCCGCCGCTACCTCGAAATAGTCCCTTGCGAAAAGATATCCGTTCGCGGCGAGGAAAAGAAGGAAATTTATCCCGGGGCAAAGGAGACTGGCCAAAACCGCGCCGCAGCCTCGCGAAGACCCTCCGCCCTGCGGCCTTGTCCTTCCCTCGTTTCCTTTCGCTGGCCGCTCTTGCGGCCGCCCTCTGCGAGCGGGAGAGACATGCGCGCGCGGCGTTTCCCAAGGGCGAAAGCGCCCTTATATTCCCCCGCGCTTTCCCCCGCTTCGCGCGAACAAAAGGACGATCGAGGAGAGATGAGTAGAGAGAGCCTCGATGTCGTCGGCATCGGCAACGCCATCGTCGATGTTCTCGCCCATGCCGATGACGCCTTCCTCGCGGCGGAGGGCCTCAAAAAGGGAGGGATGGCTCTCATCGATGCGGAAAGGGCCGAACGTCTTTACGCGCGTATGGGCCCGGCGGTCGAGGTGTCCGGAGGTTCGGCCGGCAATACGGCCGCGGGTCTTGCCTCTCTCGGCGCAAGAGTTGCCTATATCGGCAAGGTTCGCGACGATTTTTTGGGAACCGTCTTCCGCCACGACATGAGGGCGCAAGGCGTGCGCTTCCTCACCCCGCCCTTGACTGCGGGGCCGGCGACCGCCCGCTCCCTCGTCCTCGTCACCCCCGACGGCCAGCGCACGATGAGCACCTATCTCGGCGCTTCGGTCGAACTCCGGCCCGAGGATATCGATGCCGAAGCGATCGCCGAGGCCAGGATCACCTATCTCGAAGGCTATCTTTTCGATCCCCCTTTGGCGCAAAAGGCGCTGCGCAAGGCGGCCCTCCTCGCGCAAAGGGCGGGACGGAAGGTGGCGCTTTCCCTTTCCGACCCTTATTGCGTCGAGCGCCACCGCGCCCTCTTCCGCGAGCTTTTGGGAGCGAGCGTCGATATCCTCTTCGCCAATGAGCTCGAAATCTGCGCGCTTTACGAAACCCGCGATTTTGCCGCCGCCGCCGAGGCGGCAGAGGCAGAGGTCGGAATCGCGGTGCTGACGCGAAGCGCCGCCGGCAGCCTCGTTCTCGGTCAGGGCGAAACCCATAGCGTCGCGGCCGTCACGCTCGGCCCCCTCGTCGACACGACCGGCGCGGGCGATCTTTACGCCAGCGGCTTTCTCTACGGTCTCGCGCGCGATCTGCCGCTTCCCCTTTGCGGTCGCATCGGCAGCCTTTGCGCCGCCGAAATCATCGGCCATCTGGGCGCCCGCCCCGAGGTCGCGCTTGCCGAACTCGTAAGGAGCGTCGGCCTCATCTGATCCTCTCTCGTCTTTTGGCGGGCTCAGAACAAGGGATCGTGCCCCATTTCGTTCGCTCGGAACTTCGCCGAGCCTTGTCAGAGTGCCATCGACGGCTTCGGCAAATTGGCGCCGCGCGGAGGCCGCGGCCATCCTGTCACC
Organism: Pseudomonadota bacterium; assembly: GCA_021790295.1. Lineage (GTDB taxonomy): Bacteria > Pseudomonadota > Alphaproteobacteria > ATCC43930 > CGMCC-115725 > AP-15. The sequence continues at coordinate 18,978 of JAJYIC010000004.1, forward strand.
GGCGAAGACGGCGGCCTTTGCCGCGTCGGGCCTCCCGGGCGATGCGGTTTGACAGGCGCAAAACACCCCTTATAATCGCGCTTCTTCCCAAGAAAGCGGGCGAGCCTCGCCCCGGCCCCGCCGTTTCCCCGGCGGATCGCACTATTGGGACAACAACGAGGACAACGGACCCTTATGAGCAAACGCGAAGAACCGAAATACAAGATCAATCGCCGCCTTGGGGTCAATCTTTGGGGGCGGCCCAAAAGCCCGATAAACCGGCGCGAATACGGCCCCGGCCAGCACGGCCAGAGGCGCAAAAAGCCTTCCGATTTCGGCACCCAGCTTGCCGCAAAGCAGAAGCTCAAAGGCTATTACGCCAATATCGGAGAGCGCCAGTTCCGCCGCATTTACGAAGAAGCGGTGAGAAGGCGGGGCGACACCGGCGACAATCTGATCGAGCTTTTGGAACGCCGGCTCGACGCCGTCGTCTACCGTTTGAAATTCGCGCCGACCCCTTTCGCCGCCCGCCAACTCGTCAACCACGGTCATGTGACGGTCAACGACAAGCGCGTCGATATTCCCTCCTTTACGGTTCGCGACGGCGACCAGATCGAGCTCAAGGCAAAGGCAAAGCAGATGGCTTTGGTGATCGAAGCCTCGCGCTCGGGAGAACGCGACGTGCCCGATTACCTCGAAGTCGACCACGACCGCATGAAAGGGCGGTTTCTGCGCGCACCCAAACCGACGGACGTGCCGTATCCGGTAACGATGGAACCGAACCTCGTCATCGAGTATTACTCGCGCTGATCCTCGCGCCCTCTCTTTTTCGGCGCGAAGCCAATTCTGCCGGCGCTTCCGCCACCGCCGGCGCTCTTTAAGCGAGCCCCTCTCATGCTGGCGTTGCAACTTTCGATCATCTTCCTGTTGATCGCGATCAACGGGTTTTTCGCCATGGCCGAATTCGCGCTCATCTCGGCGCGCGAAGGCAGGCTCAAACCTCTTGCCGAGAGCGGCAACCGCGGGGCCGAAACGGCCATAGCCCTCAAAAAGGATCCGGGGCGGCTGCTTTCGACGGTGCAGATCGGGATCACGCTGATCGCGGTGCTCTCCGGCACTTTCGGTCAGGCGACCCTCGGCGACCAATTGCAAGCCGCGCTTTCGGGCTCTTCGGGGCTCGTCGCGGAATATGCTCATGCGATCAGCATGGCCGCCGTCGTCATCGGCATTTCCTATTTTTCCTTGATCCTCGGCGAACTGGTTCCGAAACGCATCGCTCTTGCCCATGCCGAGACCATCGCCGGGCGCCTCAGCCGGACGATGCGCGCGCTGTCGCGGGCGTCCGCCCCGGTCGAATGGCTTTTGAGCGCTTCGACCCGGCTTGTCCTGCGCTTCTTGCCTCTGAAAAGAGAAGGCCCCGCCCCCGTCACCGACGAGGAAATCGTCTTCATGTTGCGCGAAGGGGTCGCCGCCGGCCACATCGAGGAAGCCGAAAGGGCGATCGTCGGCATGGCCCTGAAGCTCGGAGAACGGCGGGTGAGCGCGGTGATGACGCCGCGCATGCAGATCGAATGGCTCGACCTCAAGGATGCGGAAGCGGAGAACCGGCGCAAGATCCGCGAAAGCGCCTATTCGCGCTTTCCCCTCGTCGAAGGCGGTCTCGAACAGGTGGTCGGAGTCGTCGCGGTCAAGGATCTTTTCGCCGCGTCGCTTGCGGGCGGCCCTTTCGATCTCAAGGCCGCGACCCGCCCGCCCGTTTATCTGCCCAACACCGTCACCGTATTGCAGGCGCTCGAGGTGTTCAAAAGCGCGCGCGAACCTTCGGGCCTCGTCGTCGACGAATACGGCGACCTCCAAGGGCTTGTGACCCTGACGGATATCCTCGAACCCCTGGTCGGCGAATTTCCGAGTTCGGCCGAGGCCGGGGAAAGGGTGGTGCGGCGCGAGGACGGGACCTGGCTCATCGACGGCATGCTCGGCCTCGACGAATTAAAAGAGGCGCTCAAACTGTCGCGCCTTCCCGGCGAAGACAGCGATTTCCACACTCTCGGCGGATATCTGATGGCAAGGCTCAACCGCGTGCCGAGGATTGCCGACCGCGTGACCGCGGCAGGCTGGCGTTTCGAGGTCGTGGAAATGGATGGCCGCCGGGTCGATCGGGTTCTGGTTTCTCCCTCGCGCTCGAAAGGCCGCCTCGGTTGACGAGCGGGGCCTTCTTGCGGCTTCCGTTTCCACCGGGGCGGGGTCTTTGCGCCGGCAAGGCCTCGCGCTTTCGCCGGGCCGTCCCCGGAGGGAATGGCCCTCCTCCAGAAAACCCGCAGAAAAGGGCGATTTCTGTTTGCAATTCAGAATGACTCGCGTTATCTTTCAAGCCTTGTCGGCTCGAAAGCGAGTACGCTCCATGTTCGGCGCGCGCAGCCGCCGCTTCCTGCCGGTTGCGGCTGCGGCGAAGTCATTGCCGCTCTTTTGGGTTTCCGAGCCGAGCCAAGTCCCGGCGTCGTTGTGAGGTTCGAATGGTCGGTGCGGCGCTTATCGTCTTTCGCGAGGTTTTGGAGGCCGCCCTCGTAGTCGCCATCGTGTTGGGGGCGACGCGGGGTCTCTACGGCCGGGGATTGTGGGTGGGGCTGGGAATTGTCGGCGGGATTTCGGGCGCCCTTCTCGTCGCCCTCTTTGCCGGAGCCATTTCCGAAGCGGTCGAAGGGCGCGGCCAAGCGCTCCTCAACGCCGGCATTCTCCTCGCCGCCGTTTTCATGCTCGCCTGGCACAATACCTGGATGAGCGCTCACGGCCGCGAAATCGCCGCCCGCGTCGGGCGTCTCGGCCGCGCCGTCAGCGCCGGCGCCAAACCGCTTTCGGCGCTCTCTTTGGTCGCCGGTTTTGCGGTCATGCGCGAAGGCTCCGAAACGGTCTTGTTCCTTTATGGCTTGGCGATGAGCGGGGCCGGCGCCAAAAGCCTTCTCGCCGGAGGGGCTCTGGGTCTGGTCGCCGGAACGGCGGCCGGGGTTCTTCTTTATCGCGGACTTCTTGCCGTACCCGCCGGCCAATTCCTCAACGTCGTCGGCTGGCTTATCCTTCTTCTCGCCGCCGGGCTTGCCGCCAATGCGGCGATGTTCTTGAACGAGGCCGGGGTCCTGCCCTCTCTCGTACCGCAGATGTGGAACAGCTCCGATATCCTCGCCGAGCGGAGTTGGCTCGGCACCCTTCTTCACATTCTCATCGGCTACAGCGACCGGCCGAGCGGGATCGAGGTCGTGTTTTACCTTGTCACCCTTGCCGCGATCCTGTTCCTGATGCGTCTGGCGGGGCGCGGGTCGGCGCGCAGGCTCGCCCGCGCCGAGGAAACCGAGTAGCCCTTTCAGCTCGTCACCAGGCCGCCATCGACATTGAAGGCCTGCCCGGTGATGTTGCGCGCACCGGGCGAGGCGAGAAAAAGGGCCATCGCGGCGATGTCCTCGGGGCTGTTGGCGCGGCCGAGAGGGATCGGCTTCAAGGTTTCGGCTTCGATTTCGGCGAGGCTTTTGCCGCTTTCGGCGGCGCGCCTTGCGGCGATGCGCGCGCCGAGTGCGGTGTTCGTCACCCCCGGGCAGATCGCGTTGACGTTGATATTGTGGCGCCCGAGTTCTCGGGCGGCGATCTGGGTCAAAGCGATGACCGCGCCTTTGCTCGCGGCATAGGCGGCGTTCGAGGCGCCGGAATAGCCACGACCGGAAATCGAGGCGATGTTGATGATCCGCCCTTCGCCTTGGCGGATCATCTCGCGCGCCGCGCGCTGAAGGCAGAAAAATACGCCTTTCGCATTGACGCGGTGCATCCAGTCCCAATCGGCCTCGGTCAGATCCATGATCGTGCCGTGGCGGGTCACGCCTGCGTTGTTGACGATGACGTCGAGACGCCCGAACTCGGCAACCGTCCGCGCCACCATGCGATCGATGCTCTCGACCTCGCCGCAATCGGCGCCGAGCGCAAGCGTCTTCGCGCCCGCCTTGAGGGCGCTTCGGGCCGTGCTCTTCGCCGCCTCCTCATCGATGTCGGCCGCCGCGAGGAGAGCCCCCTCTTTGGCCATCGCCAAAGCGATCGCTTGCCCGATCCCCGCTCCCGCACCGGTCACGAGAACGACCTTTCCCTCGATCATCATCCTCCCCTCCCTCTTAGAGAGATTGCGGCCTGCGGCGCCCGGCTGCGTCCGGGTTTTTGCGGCACATGTCGCGAGGGCGCGCCGAGCGCTCTTTATGCTCCCGGGTGTTGCCGATGCAGCAAAGGATCTTGCCCGGACGCGGCAAAGGCGCGCAGAAGCGCATGTCCGAAAGAGGGATTGCCTCGCCTTCGCCCGGCGGACGCTCGAACTCGGTTTCGAGCTCGGCAAAGCGGTCGATGATTCGGGTCAGAGCCGATTGCGGGTTTTGGCTTTTCGGGAAAAGCCCGGGCGAGAGGTCCCTTTCTCCGCTTCCAAGGAACAGAACCAACGTCATCGCCTCTCCGGCTCTCTTTTCGACAGAGCCGGAGAGCTTAGCCCGCCTTCTTCTTTGCCGCCAAGAAAACGATCCGGCGCGGCGTGAGAGCGCCCGCAGCGCTCAGTGCTTTCTCAATCCCGGAGGCGTCTTCGCGTCGTCCCAGCCGGCTTTTACGCCGTGGCTCCAGCCCGGCGGCGTCTTGCCGCCGTGCCAGCCGACCTTCTGTCCTTCGCTAAAACCATGCGGAAGATCGCGGGAACCCGGGTGGCCCCCCGGGGAATGACCGCCTCCTCCCTTCGCGAAGGCGGCCGAGCCCGTACCCAGAGCCAGCGCCAACGCCAACAAAATGGCCGGAATCGCCTTCACCATTACCTCTCTCCTACCCTCACGCTCAGCCGCAATCCTGCCCGCCAAACATTTAAGAATGCGCTGCGGTTCCCCCGGCGCCGAAGGCAGGCAAGGCAGGTTGCGCTCACCCCGCCCGTTCGAGATCGGCGATGACGGCGCGCAGAAAACGCGCCGCCTCCCCTCCGGTGACGGTGCGATGGTCGAAGGTAAGCGAAAGCGGCAAAAGGCGATGGAGCGCAACCCCGCCGTCGGCGGCGACCGCGCGCTTGGCGATCCGCCCTGCGCCAAGGATCGCCACCTGCGGGGGAACGATGACGAGTTCGGCAAAACGCCCTGCAAACATGCCGAAATTGGAAAGGGTGATGGTCTGCCCGCGAAGCTCGGCGACGGGCACCCTGCGCGCTTTGAGATCCGCCTTCATCCGTTCGATGCCGCGGCGCAGGTCGGCCGTCTCGCGCGCTCCAACATCCTGCAGGACGGGCACGAAAAGCCCTTCGGGCGTATCGACCGCGAGCCCGAGATCGATCCTTTTCAAAAGGCGCCGTTCCATCTTTGGCCCGTCGTACCAGGCATTGAGAGCGGGTTCGGCCGCAACCCCGGCGACGATCGCGCGGATGAGACGGATGGTGACATCGGTTCCGGGCGGCCATTTCTCGACATCCGCCTCGTCGTGAA
>JAJYIC010000005.1:0-15157 GCA_021790295.1 Pseudomonadota bacterium
CCCGCAGCGGCAGACAAAAAGCTGCCGCCGCCTCTCTTTAGAAGCCCCACTGCGCCGCCGCGACCGCCTGCCGCTGCGGAGAAAAAGCTTCCGCCGCCTCTCTTCCGCGGCCCCACTGCGCCGCCGGCTCCAACCGTAGAGAAGAGGCCTCCGGTCTCCGTCTTCCGCGGGCCGCCTGCGCCGCGGCCTCCAGTCGTAGAGAAGAGGCCTCCGGTTCCCGTCTTCCGCGGGCCGCCTGCGCCGCCGCCGCGGCCTCCAGTCGTAGAGAAGAGGCCTCCGGTTCCCGTCTTCCGCGGGCCGCCTGCGCCGCCGCCGCGGCCGCCCGTCCTAGCCCATCCGCCTTCTCCGCCTCATCCCCCACCGAGCGTTCCGCACCCGCCGCCGCACGACGGCGGCAAAAAGGACGAGAACAAGTAGGGGAAAAGGCCCGGAGGATTATTTCGCGCCCGTGCCGAGAAACGCGCCTATCCTTTCGGCCGCTTTCAGCCCCGAACCGGTAAGGACGACGACGTTCACCTCTTCGCGTGCGAGAACACCCTCCGCGATTAGCCGGCCGAAAGCCGCGGCGGCGGTCGCCGCGGTCGGCTCGACAAAAAATCCCTGCCGGCCGAGCGCCGCAAGGGCGGGAAGGATGGCCTCTTCGGGGACCGTGACGACGGCTCCCTGCGAACGGCGCAGCGCGTGCAACACTTCGGCCGCCCGCACCGGTTTCAAGGCGGCGATGCCGTCGGCGATCGAAGGTTTCGCGGAAAACGGCAGCAGCGCCTCTACGCCCTCCTGCCAGGGACGCGCGAAAGCGGCGCAGTTTTCCGCCTGCACGGCGAAAAGACGCGGCAGGCGGGAGATCTCGCCTGCGCGCAGCAGCTCCTCGAAACCGCGTTCGAGGCCGAGGATGTTGCTGCCGTAGCCGGTCGGAACGAAAATCGCGTCCGGCCGGCGGAAGCCCAGTTGCTCCCAAAGCTCATAGGCGAGCGTTTTCGTGCCTTCGATAAAATAAGGCTGCCAGTTGTGGCTGGCGTAAAAGCTTTCGCCGGCGGCGGCGAGAGCGGCTTTGCCGACCGCCTCGCGGTCTCCAGGGACGGCGCTGATCCGAGCGCCGGAGGCGGCGATCTGCACCAGCTTTGCCTGCGGCGCGCCGGCGGGGACAAAGATTCGGCAAGGGATGCCGGCGCGGGCCGCGTAAAGGGCGATCGAGGCGCCTGCGTTTCCCGACGAATCCTCGTGGATCGCCCCCACCCCGAGGGCGAGAAGATGGTTGAGCATAAGCGCGCTGCCCCGGTCCTTGAAAGACCCGGTCGGCATCTGCGACTCGAGCTTGAAGTAGACCGGTACGCCCTGCCAACGCCCTTCGAGGAGAGGGGTCCAGCCTTCCCCGAGGGTCACGCGCGGCGGGCCTTCGAACGCGAGGGCGGCGGCATAACGCCAAAGGGAGGCGTCCCCGGCAACGATCTCGCCGCGCGAGAGGCCCCGCCCCGCCTTGAGGTTGAGGTGGCTGCCGCAATCGCAGCGCCACAAAGGCCGGTCGGCCGCGGTGGAGCGCCCGCAGGCCGGGCAAACATAGGTCGCGTGCCGCGCGCTCATTTTCTCCCCTTTGGCTCTGCCCCATGGTCGGGGAAGCGACATTATGCGAAAGCGACGGGAAGGGAAAAGAAGCGCCACCCTTTGCGCGTAAAAGGGCAAGTTTCGGTCCCGCCTTTCGCGGCCACCCTAGGGGAGACCCCGATGACCCTGGCGACACTCATCGATGGCAAAAGCATCGCCGCCGATCTTTCCCGCCGCACCGCCGCCGCGGCGGAGGACCTGCGCAAAAGCCTCGGGCGCGCCCCAGGCCTTGCCGCGATCTTCGTCGGCGGCGACCCGGCAAGCGCGCTTTATGTTCGCAACAAGGATCGCGCCGCCGCCGCCGCGGGGCTCCTCCCTTCGACCCGGCACCTCCCGGCCGATATCGCCGAGAACGATCTCCTCGCCGAGATCGAACGCCTCAATCGCGACGAGGGCACCGACGGCATCCTCGTGCAACTGCCCCTTCCGCCGCATATCGATCGCGAGACCGTGATCAACGCCATCGATCCGGAAAAGGATGTGGACGGCCTTCATCCGCTCAATGTCGGCCGCCTTTGGAGCGGACAAAAGGGCCTCGTTCCGGCGACCCCGCAAGGCTGTTTGCGGCTTTTGCGGGCGGTGCATGACGATCTCTCGGGTCTCGAAGCGGTTGTGCTGGGGCGCTCGAACCTTGTCGGCAAACCGGCGGCCGCTCTGCTTCTCGCCGCCGATTGCACGGTGACTACGGCGCATTCGAAAAGCGAGGGCGCCAAAGAGATCTGCCGCCGGGCCGATATTCTCGTCGTTGCGGTCGGCCGGCCGCGTCTCGTCGGCGCCGACTGGATCAAGCCCGGAGCCAGCGTCATCGACGTCGGCATCAACCGCATCGTCTCGCCCGAAGGCCAAAGACAGATCCTCGGCGACGTCGATCATTCTCCAGCGCGGGCGGTCGCAGGGGCGATAACGCCGGTCCCGGGCGGGGTCGGACCGATGACGATCGCCTGCCTTATCGCCAATACGATTATCGCGGCGTGCCGCCGCAGCGGTTTGCCCGACCCCCGTTTTTGAACGCCGCCGCGCCTTCTTCCTGCGCCTCATGAGCGACCGGGAACCGCGACGCGAGCGGGGCTGTTCATCGGAAAGGTTCGCACATCGCAGAAAGGCGAGGGTCATGATCAGGATAACGGCCTTGGCTTTGGCGGCGGCATTTGCCGTTGGGATTGCGGCGGCCGAGGCCGCGCCGCAAGCGCAGATCGTCACCAACGGTCCGCAGGTCAATCCGGGTGATGTCGGCGGCTCATGGTCGGCCCGCCAGGACAGGATCGAAAGCCGGCGTTACGACCATCTGGTGGCAGCGGATCCGGCTTTCCGCGCCTACCGGATTCGCAAGGAATGCGGGCCCGTTACCGATCCGCGATTGCACGCCAAGTGCGTCGCAAGCTTCCAATAACAAGCGGAACAAGAAAATTCGCCGCGGCCGGTTCGGCTTTGCCGGGCCGGCCCTTCTCGAAATCGAGAGTCGCCCGCCCGGGCGACTCTTTTTCACCTTCAGCCGAGAACATAGCGTTCGAGCGCCACAGCAAAGCCGTCTTCTTCGTTCGACAAAGTGATCGCCTGGGCGCGGCTTTTGACTTCCGCGGCGGCGTTCCCCATGGCGATCGCAAACCCCGCCCTTTTGAACATTTCAAGGTCGTTTTCCATATCGCCGAGGACGGCGATCTCTTCGCGCGGGATGCCGAGCCGCCCTGACAAAAGCTCGACGAGACGGCCTTTGCTGGTGCCGGGAGGGGTGACGTCGAGATAATAGGGTTGGGAACGCACCACGCAAGCGAGACCGGCGAGAGCCTTTTGCGCCGCCATCTCGCAAGCGGCGACCCTTTCAAGGTCGTTGCTCGCCCCCACGATCTTCGAGGCGCGGCCGAAATGGCCGGCAAAAGAGCGCACCGGCGTCGGCCTTGCCTTTATGGTGCGGATCTCGTATTCGACATGGTCGCCCAAAGGGTCGCGCACAAACCAGGAGTGGGCGTTGAAAAGCCAGACGCCGATCTTCTGGTCCTCCAACAATTCGACCGCAAGCCTTGCCGCCTCCGGCGAAAGATGCGTCTCCTCGACGGGGCTCATGTCGGGGGTGAGGATCGCGGCGCCGTTGAAGCCCGCAAACGGCAGGCTGAGGCGAAGGGGTTGCAAGAGCATCGAGAGCCCGAAAGGGGGGCGGCTGCTGCAGATCGAAAAACGGATCCCTTTGTCGTAAAGCCGGCCGACCGCCTCGATCGAACGGGCCGTCAGGGTCTTGGCGCCGGTGACGAGGGTGCCGTCGACATCCGAGACGACGAGGGCGAAACCGCTCATCGCCGCCTTCTCGGATCCCGTTCGAGGACTTCGATCCCTTCTTCCGAGGCGCTGACGACGGCCGAAGCGCGTCCGACAAAAAGCCCGCTTTCGAACGCGCCGACGGTGAGCGCAATCTCCCTTTCGAGAGCGGCCGGGTCTTTGATCGCACCAAAATCGCAATCGAGGATGAGGTTGCCGCCGTCGGTGACATAAGGGTCGCCGCCATCACATCTGCGCAGGCGCGCGACCGAGCCGAGCCTTTCGAGCGCCAAAGCCGTCGCCTGCCAGCCGAACTCGGCCACTTCGACGGGAACCGGGGTGCGCTCTCCCAGGCGGTCGACGAGCTTGCCATCATCGACGACGATGACGAGGCGCGCGCTCGCCGCGGCGACGATCTTCTCGCGCAAAAGGGCGCCGCCTCGCCCTTTGATCAGATCGAGGCTCCTTCGCTCGACTTCGTCGGCGCCGTCGATCGTCAGATCGATGCGCCGCTCTTCCTCGAAGCCCGCAAGGGGGATGCCGCAGCGACGCGCGAGAAGGGCCGTCGCCTTCGAGGTCGGAATGGCGCGAATTTTGAGACCCTGCGCGACCCGCGCGCCAAGCCCTTCGATCAGAAAGCGCGCGGTCGAACCGGTGCCGAGGCCGACTACCATGCCTTCTTCGATCTCCTCCAGCGCATAAAGCGCCGCCGCGCGCTTCAGTCGATCGCGATCGCCGCTCACCTCGCTCCCCGTGCGGCTTTGTCGACAAGCCAGAAAACGTCGCCCTCTGGCCTGAGGCGGACGGCGGGAAGCGTCCTCTCTCCGCCGAGAACCCGTTCGAGGATCGCCGATTTTTCGCTTCCGGCGACAAGAAAGATCGTTTTGCGGCTGCTTTCGAGAGCCGGATAGGTGAGGGTGATCCGCGCCTCGGGGCGCGCCCCTTCGACCGCGGCCACCCACGCCCGGCGCTCATCGAGAACGGGCGAACACGGGAAAAGCGAAGCCGTATGCCCGTCCTCGCCGAGACCCAAAAGGGTCAGATCGAAAAGAGGGCGCGCGGGATCGAGCCTTTCCGATCCGTAATAGGCTTTGAGCGCGCGTTCGTAAGCGCGCGCGGCCGCCGAGGGCTCCCCTTTGGTCTCGATCGCATGGACCTGTTCGGGCGGCACCGGAGCCAGCGCCAAAAGCGCTTCGCGCACCATCCGGTAGTTGCTCTCCTTGTCTTCCCACGGGACAAAGCGTTCGTCGCCCCAGAACCAGTGAACCTTTTTCCAGGGAAAGCCGTCGCGATAAGGGGAGAGGGCGAGAAGCCGATAAAGCCGCCGCGGCGTCGACCCTCCGGAAAGACAGATCGAGAACCGCTCCCCGCCCATCCGGGCGGCGTCGACGAGGGCCTCCGCCGCGCGCCGCGCAAGCGCGTCGGCATCAAAAAGGACTTCGATCCTCTCTTCCCCTGCCGGCATCCTCTCTCCCCGGTCCTTTCCTATTCCCTATTCTTATCCTCTATCCTTGTGCCGCGTCGCGGATTGCGGCGATCGCGGAAGCGTAATCGCGCGATTTGAAGATCGCGGAGCCGGCGACGAGCGCGTTTGCCCCGGCGGCCACCGCCTTTCCCGCGGTCTCCTTGGTGATACCGCCGTCGACGGCGATGTCGAAGGCAAGGCCGCGCTTTTCCGACAGCCGCCGCAATGCGGCGATCTTGGGTACAACCTCGGGCAGGAAGCGCTGGCCGGCAAAGCCGGGATTGACGGTCATGACGAGAACCTCGTCGCAGAGGTGAAGGACCTCTTCGATCAAGGAAAGAGGGGTTCCGGGGTTGAGCGCCACGCCTGCGCGCTTGCCAAGCTCGCGGATCGAGGAAAGGCTGCGGTGAAGATGCGTCGTCGCTCGAGGCTCGCAATGGATGGTGAGGTGATCGGCGCCCGCGCGCGCATAGTCTTCGAGGCTTCGCTCCGGCTCGACGATCATCAGATGCACATCGAGAGGCTTTGCCGTCACCCTTCTCGCCGCTTCGAGGAGGATCGGCCCAAAGCTCAGGTTCGGCACAAACCGGCCGTCCATGACATCGATGTGGATCCAATCGGCGCCCGCCCGCTCGACCGCGCGCACTTCCTCTCCAAGCCTTGCAAGATCGGCGGACAGGATCGAAGGGGCAACGAGGAGAGGGCGCGTCATCGAAGCCATCGCAAAGAGCGGCTCAGGAAAGCGAACGCCATTCCCGGCCCTGCTTGCGCAAAAGTAGTTCGGCGGCTTCGGGTCCGGCGCTGCCGGCGTCATAGGCTTCGAGAGGCACGGTTTTGTCGCTTTGCCACAGATCGAGGATCGGCTGCACCACCCCCCAGCCGGCTTCGACGCTGTCGGCGCGCTGGAACAGCATCTGGTCGCCGATCATGCAATCGTAAAGCAAGGTCTCGTAGCCGGTTGCGGGCGCGCTTTTGAAATAATCCTTGTAGCGGAAATCCATCCTCACGCCACCGAGGGTGATCTCGGGGCCCGGAATCTTGGCTCCGAATTCGAGGCAGATGCCTTCGTCGGGCTGGATCTGGAGGCCGAGAACATTGGGGCCGAGAGCGCCGAGCGCCACCCCGTGAAAAAGCCTGATCGGCGCCTTTTTGAAACAGATCGCGATTTCGGTGCTGCGCCGGGCCATGGATTTGCCGGTGCGCAGGTAAAAAGGGACGCCCGCCCAGCGCCAATTGTCGACCGCGAGGCGCAGCGCGATATAGGTCTCGGTCATGCTGAGGGGATTGACCCCGGGCTCTCGGCGATAGGCGTTGGCAGGCTTCCCAAGGACCGTTCCGGCGCCGTATTGCCCGCGCACGACATCGCGCCTTGCCGCCCCTTCGTCCAAAGGATGAACGGCTTCGAGCACCTTGCGTTTCTCGGTGCGCACCGCGTCGGCGGCAAAGGAGTTCGGGGTCTCCATCGCCGTCAGGCTCAAAAGCTGGAAGAGATGGTTGGGCACCATGTCGCGCAACGCCCCGGTCGCCTCGTAAAACGAGGCGCGATGCTCGACGCCGACGGTCTCGGCGACGCTGATCTGGACGTGGTCGATGTGATGGCGGTTCCAGAGCGGTTCGAAGATGCCGTTGGCAAAGCGCAAGGCCATGATGTTCTGGACCGTTTCCTTGCCGAGGAAATGGTCGATGCGATAGATCTGGCTTTCACTCATCACGTCGAGAAGCCGGGCGTTCAGAGCGCGCGCCGAAGAAAGATCGCTGCCGAAAGGCTTTTCGACGACGACCCGCCGCCAGCGCCCCTCTTCTTCCCGCAAAAGCCCGGCCTTCCCCAGCCCTTCGACGATCGGGGCGAAAAGCGTGCTGCCGACGGCAAGATAGAAAAGGACGTTGCCGCCCGTGCCCGCGGTCTTTTCCTCTTCGTCGAGCGCTGCGGCAAGACGGCGATAGGTTTCGGGCATGCCGACGTCGCCCGATAGACAGGTCATGCGGTTTGCCAGGCTCTCCCACACCCCCGCGGCAAAAGGCTCCGAGCTCGATCCTTCCGCCGCCGTATCGGAGACAAAGCTTTTGATCCCGAGGGTCAGTTCCTCGCGGAAAGCTGCGACCGATTTGTCGGCTCGATCGAGACCGATGACGGCAAATTTCTCGGGCAGGAGTTTTGCCTTGGCGAGATTGTAAAGGGCCGGGATCAAAAGCCGCCGCGTCAGGTCTCCGGCCGCGCCAAAGATCACCAAAGCACAAGGCGAAGCGGGCGCCGGGCGCCTTTTGGGGCCGATCGGGGAGGGCGCCGCCATCGCTCATGCCCCCGTCTTGGCCGGTCCCTTGCCCGGTTCCACATGGCCGCCGAATTCCCAGCGCATCGCCGAAAGGATCTTTTCGGCAAAGGTGTGATCGCGCCGCGAGCGGAAACGGGTAAAAAGAGCGGCCGAGAGAACATCGGCCGGAACCGCCTCTTCGATCGCGGCCATCAAAGTCCAGCGCCCTTCACCCGAATCCTCGACAAAGCCCGAAAACTTTTCGAGCCCGGGATCGCGGGCAAGAGCGATCGCGCAAAGATCGAGAAGCCAGGAGGAAACGACGCTTCCGCGCCGCCACACTTCGGCGATGTCGGCAAGTTCGAAACGATACCGGCGCTCCTCGGGAAGGGACGCCGAAGCGGCGCCTTTCAGGATGTCGAAACCCTCCGCATAAGCCTGCATCAGGCCGTATTCGATGCCGTTATGGATCATCTTGACAAAATGCCCGGCGCCCGACGGGCCGCAATAAAGATAGCCCTCTTCGGCGCGCGCATCGCGCCTGCCGCGATTCGGGGTCGGCGCGATCTCCCCTTTTCCCGGAGCAAGGGTCTTGAAGATCGGGTCGAGAGCCTGAACCGCTTCCTCGTCGCCGCCGATCATCATGCAATATCCACGCTCGAGCCCCCAGACCCCGCCGCTCGTGCCGACATCGACATACCGGATGCCTTTGCCCTTCAGCATTTGCGCGCGGCGGATATCGTCCTCGAAAAAGGAGTTGCCGCCGTCGATGAGGATGTCGCCGGGAGACAACAGGCGCCCCAAATCCACGACCGCCTCTTCGGTGACGGCCCCCGCCGGAAGCATCACCCAGACCGCGCGCGGCGGCGCGAGGAGGGCGGCGAAGCCTTCGAGATCGGCGCAGGGCTTTGCCCCTTCGCCCGCCAGTTGGCGCACCGCCTCTTCGCTTTTGTCGTAGACGACGCAGCGATGCCCTCCCGCCATCAGGCGGCGCACGATATTGCCGCCCATCCTGCCGAGACCGATCATGCCGAGTTGCATCGGAACCCTCCGCCAAAACCAGGTGCCCAGCCCGCCTTCAGGCGAGCGCTTCGAGGATTGTTCGCTCCAATCTTGCGAGCCCTCTTTCGAGATCGCCTTCGAGGTGGACGCGCAAGGCCCTTCTGCCGCGTTCGCCAAGAACGGCGAGATCGCCTCTCGCTTGCGCGGCCTTGACGACGCCAAAAGAAAGGCCGCGCCCGGGGACCTCCAAATCCTCGCGCTCGGCGCAAGTGATCTGGAGGAAAAGGCCGCGGTTGGGGCCGCCTTTATAAGCTTGTCCCGTCGAATGCAGAAAGCGCGGGCCGAAACCGAGGCAGGTGGCGCATTTCGTGCGGTCGCGGATGATCCTCCGCAAATCCTGGAGCGCGGCGAGATGGGCGGGCGAGCGGTCGATATAAGCCAGCAGCGCCGCATAGTCGCCCGCCTCAGCCCGCCCGAAATGGGCCTTGAGCGCCGACAAAAGAGTGCCGCCCGCGTCTTTGAAAAAGGCCAGATTGAAGGGATCGGCGTAAAGGCTTATCCCGTCCTCTCTGAGAAAAGGCTCTTCAGGGGGAAGCGTCCCGGTCTTCTCGAAAGCCGCCGTCAGTTCCCGGGTCTTCACTTTTTGCGCTTCGACATCGGGCTGATCGAAAGGATTGATGGCGAGATAGGAGCCGAGCACGGCCGTTGCCATCTCCCAGCGGAAGAATTCCTGGCCGAGCTGGAGCGGGTTCGAAACCACCACTTCGACGACCGGGTGGCCCTTGAATTCGAGCGCCGCGAGCGCGCGCGCTTTCTCGCGATCCTCTTCTCCGGCAAGGCGCAGATAGGCGAAAAGGCGGTCCTTGCCGTAGACCTCGGGCGCCGCCAACGGTTCCCCGGCGAGCGGAATGACGCCTTTGCCGCCTTTCCCGGTCGATTCGGCGAGAAGCTGTTCGAGCCAGCCGCCAAAGGCGGCAATCCCCTCAGAAGCGATGATCGTCACCTTGTCGCGGCCCTTTGCGGCCGACGCGCCGAGGATCGCGCCGAGAAGGACGCCGGCGTTTTCCGCGGGCGGGGTCGAAGGCGAAGAAGAGCGCACCATCCTTTGCGCCGCGGCGAGGATTGCGCCGGGATCGAGGCCTTGCGCCGCGGCCGGAACCATGCCGAAATTGGAGAGAACGGAATAGCGCCCGCCGATCTCTTTCTCGCCGAAAAAGAGGCGGCGGAAACCGCCCGCGGAAAGAGCAAGAGGCGAACCTGCGTCGGTGATCGCGACAAAGCGCGCCTTTGCCTCGGCCTCACCCAAAACAGAAGCCGAACGGGCAAGGAAATAGTCCTTGAGGAGCTCGGGCTCGAGCGTCGTTCCGGATTTGCTCGAAACGATAAAAAGGGTGCGGCTGAGGTCGATCTCCTTCTCGATGCGGCGGATCTGCGCGGGGTCGGTCGAATCGAGGACGAACAGCCGAGGGAAGCCTTGTGCCGGGGCAAAGCTTTCGCCGATCACCTCGGCGCCAAGGCTCGACCCGCCCATGCCAAGGAGAAGGACGTCGCGCACCCCCGAGGCTTTGACCTCTGCGGCAAAATCCTCGAGCTTTTGCAGTTCTTTCTTCTCGCTTTCGCCGACCCCGAGCCAGCCGAGCCATTCTCCCTCCCCGTCTCCGGTCCATAAAGCGGGGTCGCCCGCCCACAGCCGCCGCAACTTTCCTCCCGCGCGCCAGTCCTCGAGCGAGGATTTCGCCGCCTCTTCGATCTCGGGGGGAAGCGCGGCGCGAAAGGAATTGAGGCGGCTTCCCAGAATCCGCCGCCGTTTGCGCTCGACCGCGCCATAAAGCCCGTCCGCGGCTTCGGCGAAAAGGCGCACCCCCTCTTCGACAAGCTGGTCGGTGATCGCCTCGAGCGATATCCCATGACGGGAAAGCGCCGCGAGAACGCGCTCTGCCCCTTCGACATCCTCTTCGAGGCTCAAACGCACACGCCCGTGTTCGCGGAATGCGTCCATAGTCGCCGGCGGCATGGTGTTGACGGTGTCGGCGCCGATCAGCTCTTCGATATAAAGGACGTCGCGATAGGCCTTGTTTTTGGTCGAAGTGCTGGCCCAAAGGAGCCTTTGCGGTGAGGCTCCCTTCTCCAGGAGGCGCTGCCAGCGCTCGCCGGAGAAGATCTTTTTGTAAAGGCGATAAGCGAGCTTCGCATTGGCGATGGCGACGCGGCCTTTGAGGCTTTCGAGTTCCTCCTTCTCCTCCTCGCTGCGGGCTGCGGCGAGCCGGCCTTCGAGAGCCTTGTCGGCGAGAGTGTCGATGCGGCTGACAAAAAAGCTCGCGACGCTCGCGATCCGCCGCGGGTCGCCGCCGTTCCGCAGCAATGCCTCGAGGCCGGCGAGATACGCCTCGGCCGCCTCTTCGTAGACCTTTTGCGAAAAGAGAAGCGTGACGTTGATGTTGATCCCTTTGCCGATCATACGCTCGATCGCCGGAAGCCCCGGTCCCGTTCCCGGGATCTTGACCATCAGGTTCGGCCGGCCGACTTCGCGCCAAAGCCTCTCCACCTCCGCGACCGTCTTTTCGGTGTCCATCGCCAGATAGGGCGAGACTTCGAGGCTGATAAAGCCGTCGCGTCCGGCGCTCGCGTCATAAACCGGGCGCAGCATACCGGCGCCTTCGCGAATGTCGGTGACCGCAATCTTCTCGAAAAGCCCGCCCGCGTCGATATCGCCGCCGGCAAGCAGTTCCTTCAACTCCGCGTCGTAATCTTCGCCTTCGCCGATCGCCTTTTCGAAAATCGACGGGTTCGAGGTGACGCCGCAAAGCCCGTCCTCGGCGATCAGAGCCTTGAGCCTGCCCTTTCGCAAAAGCTCCCGGCTGACGAAGTCGAGCCACACGGACTGGCCGCACTGGTGAAGCGTGATCAAAGGGTTGGTCGTCATGGAGCGCATTCGAAGACTCCTTCGAGAGCGTGCTTTGTTGCGCCGTCGTCGCGGCGCGCAGGCTCTCGTCCTCGCGCATATGGAGGCGCTTTGGCGCCGGCAAAAGGCGCTTTCTTGCGCCGACTCTTGAAAATCCCGCGCGTTTCGTCAACACGCCCGGGGTTTCCTTTGATCCGGTTTTTGCCGCGCGAAAACCCTCTCGCAGTCGCAAAATCCCGGCGCCGGCCCATCTATGGCCAAACGCTCCTATATCGCGAGACGAAGGCTGAGAAGCCGAAAACGGGAGAGCCCTGTTCCCATGTCTTCACGCTCAGCCCTCGACCCCCGGGAAGCGGCGGGCAACCCGCAGGGCGAGGACGAATTCTTTCGCATCGACGCGGTTCACGCGAGCATCGGCAGCCCGATCCCCGGCGGCGAGGCGGCACGCTGGCTTCTTGCCGACGGGCCGCAGATCGACAGCGAGGCCGAGCTTTTCGACGAATTATGCTGGCGCATTGCCGGAAGCGGGGTGTCCTTGCTCCGGGCGACGCTTCACATCGGTACCCTGCACCCGCAGATCCGCGGCCGTTCGCTGCGCTGGCTGCGCGAAAGGCGCCTCGTCGAAGAGTATTCGATCCTTCACGGTCTCGAAGGCACCCGCGACTATGCCGAAAGCCCGATAAAGGATGCGGTCGAACGCGGGCTTCCCTTTCGCCGCAGCCTCGGCAGCGGAGCCACCGGCTACCCCTTGCTCGACAAGATCGGGAAGGCCGGAGGCACCGATTATCTCGCCTTGCCTCTCAATCCCGCAAACGGCCGTTTCCCGGTCGTGACCTGGACTACGGATCGCAAAGGCGGGTTCAGGGACGCCGATATCGAGACCCTCACCCAGTTGAACCCCGCTCTTGCCGCCATCATCGAGACTCGCTCGGCGCGCCGCATCTCCACCAATCTCCTCGACACCTATCTCGGACGCGGGGCCGGGCGGCGCATCCTTGCCGGGCACATCCGGCGCGCAGAGGGCGAAGCCTTGCGGGCGGTCGTCATGGCGAGCGACATGAGGAACTTTACCGGCCTTTCCGACCGCCTTCCGGGAGGAGCCGTGATCGAGCTTCTCGACGATTACTTCGATGCGGTCGTGCCGCCGATCGAAAAGCGGCGCGGCGAAGTCTTGAAATTCGTCGGCGACGGGCTTCTCGCCATCTTTCCTGCCGAAGACGGCGAGGATTTCGCTCCGGCAAGCCTTTATGCGATCGAAGCCGCGGTTGAGGGTCTGGAGCGCCTGGACAAGGCTAGCCGGGTGCGAAAGGCGCGCGAATTGAGCGAGATCAGAGCCGGCGTCGGTCTCCATCTGGGCGAGGTCATCTACGGCAATGTCGGCGCCGCCGATCGCCTCGATTTCACCGTCATCGGTCCCGCCGTCAATCTCGCGTCGCGCATCGAAGGGCTGACAAAACGCCTTTTGCGCCCGCTTTTGACGTCGAGCGCTTTTGCCGGGATCTGCCCGCGCCCTCTCGTCTCTCTCGGCTCCCACCCGGTGCGCGGGCTTCTCGAACCCGAAGAGGTGTTCGGCCTGCCCGAGTGAAGGCAGGCCGTTCGCTGTTTCGGCAATCCCGGCCTTCGGGCACCCGGGCCGGCGTCCCTTCGCCGGTCGTTGCCGTAAAAAACGGCTTTCCCGGCTCTCCTGCGGGCGCTTTCAGCCTTCCGGTTCGAGCGCCACTCTGCGCGCGATCAGAGCCTCGATCCTGCGCGCGTCGAGCCCCGCTTCGCCGAGGATTTCGCGCGTATGTTCGCCCAATCTCGGCGCGTGGCGGCGCGCCCCGCCTCTTTCCCCGCCGAATTTGACCGGCGGCCGCGCCATGCGGATCCTGCCTTCCGAAGGATGATCGACGAGAGGGAGGAAATCGACCGCGGCAAGCTGCTCGTCTTGCGGCAGGTGTTCGAGCGCGTTGACGGGACCGCAAGGGATGTCGGCGGCTTTGAGCCGCGACAGCCATTCCTCGCTGCCGCCCTCGCGCACGCATTCGGCAACAAGCGCGTAAAGCTCGGCGATGTGACGGCTTCTTGTTTCGCCGTCGGCAAGGCGCGGGTCTTCGGCAAGATCGGTCCTCAGGGCGATGCGGAAGAAATCCTTCCACTGCCTCGTCGTATAAGGGACGATGCAGATGTGGCCGTCGCGGGTGCGGTAGGGCCTGCGGTCGGGCGCCAGCATGCGGGCATAACCAGGGGCGCCAAGCCGAGGCTCGAACGTCATCCCTCCCATGTGTTCGGCGAGAACGAAAGCGGTCATCGTCTCCAGCATCGGCACTTCGACCGCCTGACCTTCGCCCGTCCGCATCCTTTCGATGAGAGCGGCGAGAACCGCATAGACCATGGTGAGGCCGACCGTCTTGTCGCCCATGATGGTCGGCACAAAGCGCACCTCTCCGCTTGTCGCCTCTTGCAGTGAGGCAAGGCCGCAACCGCCTTGGATCACATCGTCGAAAGCCGGACGGCCGGCGCAAGGCCCGTCCTCGCCGTAGCCATGGGCCGAACAATAGACGAGGCGCGGGTTCGCTTCGCGCAAACGCTCGAAGCCGAGGCCGAGACGCGCGATCGCTTGGGAACGCATGTTGTGGACGAAAACGTCGCTCGTCCGCGCCAGAAGCAGGACCGCCTCGCGCGCCTCGGGGTCTTTGAGGTCGAGCGCGAGAGAGCGTTTGTTGCGGTTGAGATTAAGAAAAATATGCCCCATGTCGCGATGCCGCGCCGGGACGGCATAACGCATGATGTCGCCTTCGGGAGGTTCGATCTTGATCACTTCGGCGCCGAGATCGCCGAGGGTCTGGGTGGCGAGAGGCCCCAAAACCACGGTCGTCAGATCGAGAACCTTGATCCCGGCAAGAGGCGCCGTGCTCATCGCCCTACCTCGATAAAGCCTTCGCCCGCCAATGGCGGGGCATAGAGAACGATGACCTCGAGCACCTCTTGCGAAACCACTTTGACTTCATGGACGAGGCCCGGGGGGATGCGGATCACCGTCCCCGGCCCGCAACGCCTTTCCCCCTCTTCGCCGAGGCGGACCAAAGCCTCGCCTTTGAGGATATAGACGATCTGCGCCTCGTTGCGGTGAAAGTGGGGGCTTGCTTGCCCTCCGGGCTCGATGCGGCCGAGGATCATCTCGCAGCCGGCGCCGAATTCGCGACCCAAAAGCCTGCGGTTGACGGTGCCGCTGTGGGCGGGAGGGGAATAAGCGGGAAGATCGGACAGCGTTTCGATCAAGAGCGGCGTCGACTGAGGTTCGGGCATCGGCTTCTCTCGTTCTAAAGTGGCGCGCTAAAGTGGCGCGCGCCTCTTCTCGGCCTCCAGTCTAAAGGGAAAGGCGCGAGGGAGGCGAGAGCGGCGGGAGGAGAACCGAGATGGCATTGATCTTCTACCACAACCCGCGCTGCAACACTTCGCGCAAGGCGCTCGCGCTTTTGCGCGAACGGGGCCTCGAACCAGAGATCGTCGAATATCTGAAGACCCCTTACACCAAGGCTCGGCTCAAGGAGATCCTCGCGCGCCTCGAGCTTCCGGCGCGCGCGCTTTTGCGCAAAAAGGAAGCGGGCGCCGCCGGCATCGACCCCAAGGCCGAGGGCGAAGAGGCGCTGATCGAAGCGATGGCGAAAAACCCGATCCTCGTCGAGCGCCCGATCCTCATAT
>JAJYIC010000005.1:15167-24386 GCA_021790295.1 Pseudomonadota bacterium
GGAGAGAAGGCCGTTCTCGGCCGCCCGCCGGAAAAGGTGCTTTCGATCCTTTAACCGATTGCCGGGGCGCCGCGGCGCTCACTCTGCGGCATGCGCCGCCGGAACTCCCTCCTTGCTTTCGAGCAGGGCGGTCAAAGGCTGAAGGCTCTTCTCTTGTTCGAGCGTTTCGAGCCTTTCGAAAAGCGGAGCGATCCGCGCCTTCGGCAAGGCGCGAGCGGCGCAATCGGAAAACTTTGCCCATAAATCGTCGCGGGTGATCGATGTGCCTTCGGGCCCGGGCGGGCGATACCGTTCGAGGCGTTTTCTGAGGACGCGGCCGTCGGCGAGGGTGACGACCACCTCTGCGCCCCACTGCTCCGCCCCGTCCGCGGCCATATCGGGGTGAGGGCGGGCCACGGTCAGAGCGAGAAGGCGGCCGATGCGCTCCTCACCCATGGCCCCGTCTTCGAAATGCTCGAGCCTTGGGGCGCCGTCGCAAAGCGCGCGGGCGACGCAGTACTGAATGCTGAACTTGCCTTCGAGGCCGCTTTTCGGCGCGGGATTGTCGGTGTGAGGAAGCCTGCGGCGATGCGGAAGGATGGTGATCCGGGTGACGCTTTCGGGCGCGAACGGCTCCTCGCGCCGCAGCGCCAGCATCGCCTCGATCGAGGAATGGGTGCTGCCGCAACAGGGATAGAGCTTCAAACCGAGCCCGCTCTCTTCGATCGCAAGGCGCTTGCCCCAGCCGGCAAAGATGCGCTCGGCGTCGAAATTTCCGGGACCATTGAAGACGGCGAGAAAGCCCTGCTTATGCTCGAAGCAAGCGGGATTTGCGGTAAACCCCTTCTGCGCGAGAAGGGCGGCGAAAAGGCCGTTTCGCGCCGACTGCCCGACATGAAGCGGCTTTGTCATGGTCCCGAAATTCGCTTTCAACCCCGAAGAGAGAGAGGCCGCGAGCGCCAAGGCCCTCGCCGTCTCCTCGCAGCCGAGGCGCAAGAGACGCGCCGAGGCGGCGGCGGCGCCGAAAACGCCGAGGGTCGCGGTCGGGTGCCAGCCCTTGTCGTAGTGGTGCCAGTGAACGGCGCGGGCAATCCGGGTTTCGACCTCGAAGCCGACGATATAGGCGAGAAGAAGATCGGCGCCGCTTGCCCCCGATTCCTCGGCCAGACCCAAAAGGGCGGCGAGAAGAGGGGCGGAAGGGTGGCCGCCCATGACCCCGCTCACATCGTCGTAATCGAGCGCATGCGCCGCCGTGCCGTTGACGAGGGCGGCCTCCAGAGAGGAGGTGCGCCGCGCCCGGCCGATGACGACGGCCGCGCCCGGCGCCGCCGCAACCCCCGGCAGTTCGAGGAGAAGGCTCGGCGCCTTTTCGCGCGAACCGGCGAGCGCGACCCCGATCGTGTCTAGGATCGCCGTTTTGCCCCAATAGCGGGCATTGGGCGAGAGATCGCCCGCCCCCATGCGGCCGGCCAATTCGGCGATCTTCAAGGCCAAGGTCATCGGCGAACCCTCCCTTATCGGGTCCGAGGGAAGAAGCCGCGGCTTCGGCTCCTTTACCCTCGACGATTCCTCGTTTCAGGCCGCGCTCAAGCCGCCGCGGAAGCCTTTGCCGCAAATGCCTTCGAAGCCGCCAAAGCGGCGGCCTCTATCGACGAGCGTACGGGGCGGCGCAACTCGCGGCGAAGCCGAGGGAGGATCGCGCGCGTCGGCAATTGCGAGCAGGCGATAAACAACGCCTGCGCCTCTCTGCTCGCGGTGGCGCGGGCAAGAGCGAGCACTTCCGCCGAACCGATCGCCCCGAGTTCCGCCGTCGTGGCGCAGGAAAAGCTTTCTAGCCTTTCGACCGTGATCCCGCCCGCGGCGAGATAGGCTTTGAGGCCCTCGTTTACGGCCTCCAGATAAGGCGTCACCACATCGATCCGCGTTACCTTCTCATCCTGCAAGACGGCGACCATCGCCCCCGCCGTGGTCACGGTCTCGACCCCGAAACGGGCCGAGAGGGCGCAGGCGAGCTCGCTTTCGCCTTCGGGTCCGGCGAGAAAGCCCGCGGCCGTGCAACCGTAAAGGAGAATGTCGATGGCTTCCCCCTCAAAGGGCTCGACCGCTTTCAAGGTACTGGCCCGGTAGGCCGGGATATCCTCTCTGAGAAGCGTGCGCGCCGGGCGGGACACGCGGGCGACGAGGAGATCGTGAATCTGGGGACAATAGGCGCGCATCTCCCCTTCCATGGTGGTGTTGTTTTCCGGTACCACCAAAAGCGCGCGCATCCTCGTCATCGCCTCTCTCCTTTGCGGCAGGGCGTCCTTCTTCCTTCGCCCGCGGCCTCAACCCTGCCCGGACAGAGGTCCCGCCGCCCAGTGTTCGTAGAAGTTGCGCGGATAAGGATACCAGACCGCACGATAGCCGGTCACATCGAGCGAGACCTCGACATCGATGAGAGCGGGCGCGCGCGCCGCGATGGCAGAGCGCAAGGCGGGCGCGTAGTCTTCGGCGCGGGCGACGCGGTAGGCTTTTGCCCCCATCGCCTCGCCCCATTTGGCGAGGTCGGGGTTCCACAGCTCCCCGGTGCTCGTCTTCCTGTAATCGCAGAACGATTCGCGGCCGTATAAGCGCATCATCAGCTCGCGCTCGACCTGCAGGCTGCGGTTGTCGAGAACCACCCAGATCACGGGAAGGTTCTGCTCGACGGCGGTCGCGAGCGCGCTGCCGCCCATCAGAAACGAGCCGTCGCCGATGAGCGCCAATGCCGGCCCATCGCCTCTGGCGATGCTCGCCCCGATGGCGGCCGAAGCGCTCCAGCCCATGCGATGGAAAAATCCGTTGTGGGCGACAAAACGCGAAGAGGTTTTGAGAAACGGCGGGGCGAAGCTGATGAGATGTCCGGTATCGAAAAAGACCGGCATCTCCGGGTCCTTTTCGGCGACGACTTCTGCGGTATCGTGACAGATGCGCGCGTAGTGGAGAGGGGAAAGCGCGGAGCGCCTCTGCTCGGCGACGGAGTCTTCCCAGGAACGGCGCTCGGCGTCGATCTCTTTGAGCCAGTCCGCATGCTCTCCTTCTGCCCCGGAAAGCGCTCCCCGCAACGCCGCGAGCCCCAAGCGCGCATCGCAGGTCAAGGCGACGTCTGCGGGATAGACCCGCCCGAGTTCGGTCGTGTCGATATCGAGATGGATGAGGCGGGTGCTCTTTGGAATGTCGAAAAGGGTCCAGCCTCCGGTGTCGATGTCGGTAAAATGGGTGCCGACGCCGATCACGACGTCAGAGCGCCGCGCCGCCTTGTTGCCGTGACCCGTGCCGGCGCGGCCGATGCAGCCGACGGAAAGAGGATGCCGTTCGGGAAAGGCGCCTTTGCCGGTCGAGGTGGTGGCGACGGGGATCGACGCCGCCTCGGCAAGCGCCAGAAGCTCCTCCCAGGCTCGGGCATTGTGGACCCCGCTTCCGGCGACGAGAAGAGGGCGCTTCGCGCCTTTGAGGATGCGCGCGGCCTCAACGATCCCTTCCCTCGAAGGCGAAGGCGGAAACCAGGATATCCAGGCCGAAGGGTCGGGAATGACATCCGCAACCGGCGTGTTCTGGATATCGAAAGGTATCTGCACGACGACCGGCCCCGGTCTTCCCGAAATCGCCGTGTGATAGGCGCGCAGGATCATCTCGAGCGCCGTGTCGGGGCGCGTGACGAGGAGAGACTTTTTGGTGATCGGCTTCAACGCCGCGACCCAATCTTCGGGCCCCTGGCGATAGGCTTCTTCCATCCCGCCGCGGTCGAACCAATGCGTGGGCCCGGCGCCGGCAAGAACGAGAAGGGCGATCGACTCGTAAAACGCAGTCGCGACCGCGGGCACGATGTTCATGTTGCCGGGACCGACGCTCGTCGTCACCACGGGCAAGGGCGCAGAGCGCCGCATCCGCCAATAGCCGTCCGCCATCTGCACGGCATGGTCTTCGGCCCGCGCCGGCACGCCGCGGATATGGGTCTCATGGACGAGAGCGTCGAGAAGCGCCCAATTGCCGTGGCCATTGATGCCGAAGAACACTTCCGTACCGATCTTTTCCAGAAGCCTCGCAGCGGCCTGCGCGAGCCTGATCTCTGCCATCGCCTTCTCCTCGTTTCGATGCTTCTCGGTGTGCGCCGCCTCACCCGGCAAAAATCTTTTCCGAGCTTGGCAGCTCGCCGACCGAGCGCAACTGATCGATCGATTGCGCCATATCGAACAGCCGTTTGGCTTCGTCCCGACTGTGAGTGCGGATCGTGCACTCGGCGAACTTCGCCCACAGCTCTTCGACGTCGAGAGGATCGAAGGCGTGGCCGCGGATGGCGCGGATCGGGCCGCTGTCGAGGACTTCGCCCTCGGCGAGGCGGATCACCACTCTTTCCGTCGGCGAGTGGGCGGGGTCGCGGGCGTCATATTCCTCGACGGGATTGAGCCTCACTTTGGGGAAAAACGCCTGGATGTCGGGCCTTTGCACGACCGAATCGGTCAGTTCGGCAACGCCCATGCGCCCGAGGATGACGGCGGCGGCCATCGCGAACTGTTCGCTGAACTTGGCTTCGAGGCCGGTCTGCGGGCGGCGGTAGGTCAGCACATCGGTCTGCCCTTTACCCATCGTCACTTCGATATCGGCGATGTCCTCGGGCTTAAGACCGCGCCCAGAAAGCATCTTCACCGCGGTATCGAAAGAGCGGTGCATGAAATAGCAGGTCGCATATTTCTTGATGCAAAGCCTTTGGCGCAAAAGATGCCACTCGCCGCCAAGGCGGGAGGGGGATAGGCGGTCGGGCGCGGCGCCCGGAGAGCCGGGGGAAAACGCCGCGAGAAAACCCTGCGGGTTTTCGAGCGCGTCCCTTCCCGCCGTCATCCCCGCCGCGGCAAGCCTTGCCGCGATGACGCCGTCGCGGGCGGCGCGGCCGGCATGGTAGGGCTTGGTCATGGTGCCGAAATTCGCCCCGAGGCCGCCGGCGTGGCTGGCCGCGATGGCGAGAGCGGTTGCGGCGCGTTCCGCGGGAAGGCGATGCAATACGGCCGCCGCCGCCGCCGCCGCAATGACGCCGAAGACCGAGGTCGGATGCCAGCCTTTGCGATGGTAGGCGGCGTCGCGCCTCAACAGCTCCGCCCACACTTCGTAGCCCGCGACATAAGCGGTCACGAGGTCGCGCCCGGAAGACCCGAGCCTTTCCCCTTCGGCAAGGATCGCCGGCACCATCACCGCGCTCGGATGGCCCGAAAGCGACTGATCGTCGTAATCGAGAGCATGCGCCGCGGTCCCGCCGATAAGGGCGGCGTCGGGCGCCCAGACATATCGCGGCGAAAGGCAGGCGCGCGCTTCCCGCCAGGCCCCTTCTTGGATCAGATTGCGGCGGACGATATCGACGACCGGCTCGTCGATCCCGACCATGATGACGCCGAGGGTGTCGGTGAATGCGTCCCTGACGAGACCCAGCGCCTCTTGCGGGAGCCGCTCGTAGTGAAGGCCGGAGAGAAACTCCCCAAGATCGGCAGTCAGCGCCGTCATCTTTCTTCCCCCGCTCCGATCGAAAACTGCTCGCGGCCTTTGCGCCCCGGCCTTACCGCGCCGTTTTCGACCCGGCGCGAAAGTTGTAGATCGCCATCCATTCTTCGAGCGAACGGCGATCGGGGGCCTCATACAAACGGCGCCGGCTTTGGCAAAGGCCGATCGACTCCTTCAATTCCGCCATCCCTTCGGTGGTCTTGAGGAGGACGGCGTTGCAGTCGAGGACAAGGGCGCCGGCAATCTCCCGGATCTTCTCCCGGCGGACGATCGAATTGACGGTGGCGCAGGCCGCGAGGATGACCTCGGCGCCTGCGGCCGCGAGGCGGCGGCCTTCGGCGACAAAGCGCTCGGTCATCCGCGCAGGGCTTTTGAACGCATCCTGAACCTCGCGGAAATCGATGCCGAGATCGCCGAACGGGATGTGGCGCGCCGCAAGCCCGTATTCGAACGCCTTGCGGTCGTAATACTGGGCCTGCTTTGCGTGAAAGGCGACGCCCGAAAACTTGTGGCCGAACATGCAGGCTGTGAGCATGCCGGTCTCGCCGAGGCCGAAGACCGGGATGGGGACGACTTCGCGCGCCTCTTGCATCGCCGGGTCGAGAAAGCAACCGATCGCGACGGCGTCATACTTGCGCTCGGCGGCCTCGATGATCTTGTCGAGGACGCCCCCGGGCCCGTAACTGTTGATCGCGACAACGGCATTGTAATGAAGGTCCATCGAGCCGTCGTCGACGCCGCTTATATGGATTTCGGTGTCGGGCCTTTTGATACTGTCCAGATCAGCCGCCAAACTGTTGCGGTAATCGTGCAGTTTATGTATCGGCGTGCTGCTCTGCCACCAGATCTTCATTTCGCCTCTCCCGGAAAGAACGTTGCAGCTTGGCCTTTTGCCATCATCGAAGGCCGCGACCCACTCGGCTCACCCTCGCGTCATCTTCGAGCCTCGAAAAAAGTCCGGCGGCCGGGCGCGGG
Organism: Pseudomonadota bacterium; assembly: GCA_021790295.1. Taxonomy (GTDB): domain Bacteria; phylum Pseudomonadota; class Alphaproteobacteria; order ATCC43930; family CGMCC-115725; genus AP-15. Next base: position 21,630 of record JAJYIC010000005.1, read on the forward strand.
TCTCACACAACGGCGCCGGCCGCGGAGCCGCGGGCCGGCCCAACGGCAGCCCTTTTATTCGGCAAGGCGTTTTGCGACCCTCATCCGTATCACCGAATCGCCGGCCAGATGGCGCCAGATAAAGGAGTCGCGAACGAGCTTGTCGACGCCCTCGCCCACCGCCGCCCCGGCGCCGTCGTGGATATCCATGGCGAGATCGGTCACCGCCTCGATCACCTCGCACGAATAGATCGTCACCAGAGCCGCATGCGGCGAGCGCATCCGCCGGTCGCATTCCCAGGCGACGCGCAAAACATAAGAGCGCAGCGCCTCGGTCAGCATCCGCATCCTGCCGAATTTCAGCTCGAAGATCTGCTGGTCTTTGACCGGCCTGCCGCCTTCGAAACGCGTCTGCCCCAAATGAAGCGCGGCTTCGCACGCCGCCTCGCAAACGCCGACCGCGTTGGCGGCCAGTTCGAGGTCGTTGAAAAGGCTCCCCGGGCCTTCGCTTGAACGCCCGCGGTTGACTTCGCCGACAAGATTGGCGTGCGGGACGCGGGCGTCTTCGAAAATCAGCTCGGCATTCTGGTAAAAGCGCCAGCCGCTTTTGTTGAAGACTTTGCCGACGCGAAAGCCGGGCGTATCGCTCGGCACCAGAAAGCGGGTGGTGCCTCGGCTCAAAGGGACGTTCGGGTCGGTCCGGGTCTGCAGGAAAAACAGCTTGGCGACGCTGCCGTTGGCGATAAAGACCTTGTCGCCGTTCAAAATCCACTCGTCGCCCCGGCGCTCGGCGCGGATCCTGAGCCCCGCTTTGGGGTCGTCCTCGGGCGGCATGCGGTTGTCCGAACCCCCGCTCGGCTCGGTCGTGCCGCTGCCGAGAAGGTAGGTGTCGTCGGCGACAAACGGCGGCACAAACCGCCGCTTCTGCTCTTCGTTGCAGACGGCGGCGATCAGGTGGGACCATTTCCAGCATTGGCTGAAGGTCTTGGCGATGGCGCTGTCGGCCTTGGCCAGTTCTTCCATCACCAGGACCTGCGTGACGAAATCGATGCCGTGGCCGCCCCACTCCTTGGCGACGACCGCGGTGCGAAAGCCGAGCTTCGAGCCTTTCTTGATGATCTCCCAATCGAAGGTCTCGCGCGGCAGGGCGATGCGGTCGCGGGCAAGGGAGATCGGCCGGATCTCCTCTTCGGCGAATTTGCGCGCTTTCGCCTGCCAGGCCCGCTGTTCTTCGTTGAGAGAGAAGTCCATAGAAAGGCCCCCGTCATCGCCGCCTTTCTTCCCCGGCTGTCACCGCACGTAGCCCGCCAACGCTTCGGCAAGCCGGAGCTTCGCTTCGCCGTTGCCGCCTCCCGAATGAAGAGAGAGGAGCGCATCATGGACGTATTTTTGCAACGGCATGTCCTTCATCACCCCCATCGCGCCGAAGCATTCGGCCGCGTCCTTGGCGGCGGCGTAGATGGCCGGGCCGGTATAAACCTCGGCGATCGTCGCCAAAGGCAGATCGGCGAGGCTGCGGTCGGCAAAAGCCTCTGCGTGATCGGAGGCCCAGGCCGCCTGCCAGATCGCGGCGCGCGCCACTTCGAGCCTGACAAGGACATCGGCGAGCTTTGTTCCGATCGCCTGGTGCTCGATGATCCGCCGCCCGCCTTGAACCCGCAGCCGGGCGTAATCGAGCGCGGCCTCGTAAGCCGCGCGGCCGATGCCGAGAGCGATCGCCTGCCGCAAAGGATTGCCGCGCCCGGCCTTCTCTGCGGCGCAGAGATGGGGCGCGCTGCCTTCGAGACCAAGGAGGTTCGCCGCCGGAACCCGGCAATCCGCGAAAACGAGGTCGCCGCAAGCGCCGAGATGCGAATTTCCGGCGCGCGCGCTGAGGCTGAGCCCGGAAGCCTCGCGCGGAACGAGAAAGGCGCTCGCGCCTTCAGGGGTTTGCGCCCATACGGCAAAAAGCTTTGCGACGGGGGCATTGGCGACCGCCTTTTTCTCGCCGTTGATCACCCACTCGCCGCCCGAGCGCCTTGCCGTCGTCCGCAGCGGGACTTCGGCCGGGAGCGGACGGTGGTAATTGATGCCGAGCCCTAGGGCGGCCTCGCTTTCGCTTTGCGCCGCGGCGAGGTGAAAGCGGGGGTCGGAGAGGAACTGCGGGAGGAAGCGGTCCCGTTGCGCGGGGGTCATCAAGCGATCGAACAAAAGCTGCCCGAGGCGCGCCGTTTCCGTCAAAACCGTGGCGACATCCGCATCCCCGGCCGCAAGCTCTTCGGCGAGGATGCAAAAGGTGAGATTGCTCGCCCCCGCTCCGCCCAACTCTTCCGACAAGGCGAGCGTGCGCAGGCCGAGATCGGAAGCCTTGTCGAGGATCTCCATCGGCAGGCGCCTTTCAGCGGCTTCGAGATGCTGCGGCGATACGGCGAAGGGCTTCAGCTCCTGCGCCACGAAATCGCGCACGCCGTCGCGGAACTCCAGTTGTTCGGCGCTGAGATGGAGATCGACCATGTCCTCATCCGTCTCCTAAAGACCCGGGAGGGCCACAGATAAACGCCGAATTCGAGCGGCGTCCAATTGCTGAATTCAGGACCCTGTTGCGCAATCCGATCGGTTCGGCCAAGGCTCTGCGCCGCAGAAGGGGCGCGGCAGCGCCGGGCGCCGAAGGGGAAAGGGGTGTGGCCGGCGCGGCAAAGCGCGCCGGCCTTTCGCCTCAGCCGACGGCGGGTTGCCTTTCCACTCCCACGGCATGCCGGGTTTCGAGAAGCTGATCGATCTCCTCGAACGAGCGCCCTT
>JAJYIC010000222.1 GCA_021790295.1 Pseudomonadota bacterium
TACGAGAAGAATTAGAAGAGGTGCGGGAGAAGAGGCGTGGCCGAGATTTCCTTTTATGAACTCTCATCGACGCCTCTCGAACGCGCCCTTTTCCGGCTTCTCGAAAAGGCGCGGAGCGAAGGCCATCGCATGGTCGTCAAAGCCTCTTCCAAGGAGCGCGTCGAACGGCTCAACACGGTCTTGTGGACCTATGAGGACGCGAGCTTTCTGCCTCACGGCTCGGTGGCGGACGGCAACCCCCAATCCCAGCCGATCTGGCTGACCGAGCGCGAGGAAAACCCCAACGGCGCCGACCTCCTTTTTCTCGTCGATGGCGCAGAGTGCGAAGCGCTTTCCGGTTTTCCCTTCCGCATCGATCTTTTCGAGGGCAGGGACGAGGCCGCGGTCGAGGAGGCGCGCCGCCGCTGGAGGCGCAATCGCGGACAGGGTCACACTTTGAGCTTCTGGCAGGAGAGCCCTTCAGGCTGGACGCGCAAGGCCTGAACCCGCCTTTTGCCGGTCCCGTACCACCCCGTTCCTGATTTTCGAGGATGCCGATGGCCTTTGAACGCACGCTTTCGATCCTGAAACCCGACGCCACCAACCGCAATCTTACGGGCGCCATCAACGACCGTTTCGAAAAGGGAGGCCTCAAGATCGTCGCGCAAAAGCGCCTGAGGCTCAAACGGCAAGAGGCCGAGCGTTTTTACGAAATCCACGCCGAACGGCCGTTCTATCGCGATCTCGTCGCTTTCATGACTTCCGGGCCCGTCGTCGTCGAGGTTCTCGAAGGGGAGGATGCGGTCTCGCGCTTGCGCGAGATCATGGGCGCGACCGACCCGGAAAAGGCGGCGAACGGCACCATCCGCAAAGATTTCGGCCTGTCGATCGAAAAGAATTCGGTTCACGGTTCGGATTCGCGCGAAAACGCACAAAGGGAGATCGCGTTTTTCTTTTCCGAGATCGAGATCTGCCCGTGAGAGGGGCGGCAGCCCCGGCCGGTTGAAGGTTTCGCGGTTATCCCGTCGGGTCCGCCTCTGCGCCCTTCGCCGCGCGGGCGCGGCAGAGGCCCGCAGGCAAACCCCCGCTCGGCGTCATCGGCCGCAAACGCCGCGCCGCCTCTCCTCCTTACGATTAAGAAGGGAATCTGTTAAAGACTGGCAGCCGGGAGCCTTCGCGCGAGCGATCCGCGCCGAAGATCGAGGCCGGCCGAGCCCGGCAGAAGGCTTGCCTGAAAGAAAGATTTGAGGGAAAGGCCGCAGGATGGGCGATTCGATCGGGCGTGTGACCAGCGTTTCCGGTTCACGGGTAACGGTACGCCTCGAAGGCGATCCCGGGGCCTTCGGCATCGGCGCCGCGATCAAGATCGCTTGCCCCGACCGCGAGGTCCTCGGCATCGTCGACGCCTTGGCAAGCGAGAACGGGCCGCCGCCGCGGGGGCTTCTTCTCGTCGACCTTTTGGGCGAGATCGCGACATCGTCCGAAAACGACCCGCGGTTTATCCGGGGCGTCTCTCGCTATCCCTTGATCGGCGCCCCTGCGCGAGCGGCGAGCAAGCGCGAACTCGATAGCGTCTACAGCCGCCTCTCCGCCGCCACCCTTCGCCTCGGATCGCTTTACCAGGATCAAACGCGCCCGGCGCTCGCTTTGATGGACGAGCTTTTGGCCAAGCATTTTGCCGTTGTCGGCACCACCGGCTCGGGAAAGTCCTGCAGCGTTACGGTGATCCTGTCGGAAATCCTCGCCCGCCACCCCGAAGCGCATGTCGTCCTTTTGGATCCGCACAACGAATACGCGACGGCTTTCGGGCCGCTCGCGGAGGTGGTCGACATCTCCGATCTGCAGCTGCCGCTTTGGCTTTTGAATTTCGAGGAAGCGGTGAGGGTGCTCGTGCGCGGCGGCGACGCGCAGGAGCAGGAAGCGCAGGCGATGATCCTCAGGGAGGCCATCACCCGCGCCCGACGCCACTTCGCGGGGGAAGAATTCTCCATCGCCACTTTGACGGTCGACGCGCCGGTGCCCTACCGGGTTTTCGATCTTTTACGTTTCATCTATGACGCGATGGGCAAGCTCGACAAGCCGGACACCTCGATCCCCTATCTGCGCTTGCGCACACGCATCGAGTCCTTGCGCGACGACCGCCGCTTTGCCTTCATGTTTTCCGAGGGTTTTGTCGTCAAGGACGCTCTTGGGCAAAACGTCGGCCGGCTCCTGCGCCTGCCGGTGGAAGGAAAGCCGATTTCCATCCTCGACCTGTCGGGCATCCCTTCCGAGGTCGTCGATGTCGTCGTCTCCCTCACTTGCCGGGTCATCTTCGACTTTGCCTTGTGGTGCGAGCACGAACGCATGCCGCCCCTTCTCGTCGTCTGCGAGGAGGCGCATCGCTACGTGCCGGCCGATCCGAGCGCCGGCTTTGCCTCGGCCGCGCGCGCGATCACCCGGATCGCCAAGGAGGGTCGCAAATACGGCGTGTCGCTTGCCCTTGTCTCGCAAAGGCCGTCGGAACTTTCCTCGCAAGCGCTCTCCCAATGCGGAACCGTCTTTGCCCTGCGTCTTGCCAACGAGGCGGATCACCGATTTATCGCCACGTTGCTGCCCGAGGCGGCGCATGGACTTCTCTCGGCGTTGCCGAGCCTCGGAACCCAGGAAGCGATCGTCTCGGGTCAGGGCGTGCCGGTGGCGATGCGCATCCGTTTCACCGATCTGCCGCCGGAACGGCGGCCGAGAAGCGAGGCGGCGCAATTTTCGTTAGCGTGGCAAAGCGCCTCTCCGGGCAGCGAATTTGTCGAAGAGGCGGTGCGGCGCTGGCGCGCTCAGAGCCGCTCGCGGCCGGAGTAAAGGCGGATCGCGCCGGGAGCGCCTTCCCCGATCGGAAAGCCCTCTAGCTCAAAGCCTCGCTCAGCACGGAAAGCGCGTTCAAGGCCGGGGCAAAACCGCCGTAAGGGCCGGTCTGGATCACGGCCTCGATGATCTCGCCGCGCGAAAGCCCGGCGTTCCGGGCCGATTGCCCGAACTTCCGAACCTGCCCTTCGAGACGCAAGGCGGTAAAGGCCGCCACCGCGACAAGCGCGCGGGCGCGCCGTTCGAGCCCCGGGCGATTCCAGATCTCGCCGTAACCCCATTCTATCGCCAAAGGGTAAAGCGCGCCCGTGACCCTGTTTCCGGGGGCGGCATAGCCTTCGTAGCCGCGCGCACCATGCAATTCCTCGAGAAGAGCCCGCCCGCGGCGGTCAAGTTCGGCGAGAGGGTCTTCGCGCGGCGCCCTTTGCGGCAGCGCCACGCCGCGCTTTTCGAAGACGGCCGCCGCCGCCGCGATCGCCTCTTCGCTGGCCGAAAACCCGGCATAAATGCCGCATTGGATAAAGATCTCGACGATCGCCTGCGCCTCCAAACCGAGATCGAGCCCCGCCTCGATATGGCGCGGCAGGGGCAACGAGCGCCCGAGGGCGCAAAGCGCGGCGAGAGCGCAGATCATGCGGTCGGGAAGCTCGAGGCCCGGGCGCGACCAGACCCCGCCGTAAACCATTTCCGCCATAAGCCGGGAGAGGCCCGGCACTCGCGCCGTCGCATCCAAATTCTCGCCGAAAAGGCGCCGGCGCAACGCCTCGCCTTGCTGCCGCAAATCGTCCCGCGTCGTCATGGGAGTTCTCCCTTTGCCGCAGCCGGCGTTCTACCCCATTCCCGGCAGCGGCCGAAAGCCGTCAAGCCCGTCCGCCGGCGAACCGAGGCGATCGCGCCCTCGGGCGGCATAAGCCTCTTCGCGGCGCCCTTCTCAAGGAAGGCAAAAGCGCGCTCGAGGCCTCGCACTTTTGCGTTCTCGAACGCAAGCCGGACCGCCGCGCGCTCTCAACTTTCCCGCCTCCAGGTGACGCGCAGGAAATAACCGTCTTCCTCGAAGCTTTCTTCGAGCGCACCGTGGAAGGCGCGGGTTATGGCCTCGCCGATGCGGCGGGGAAGGTGGATGTCGGTCGTCTTTATGAGGATTTCGCTCGGACCCTCCTCGATGCTCATGATCCGGTTCAAGGGGTGCTCGGTTTTTTCCGCCTCCTCCTGGTGGCGTGCGAGATGGATCAGCTCTTCCCGATGGTCGCGGGCGAATGCTCCTTTCAAAGCGAGAATGCCCGCAGGAAATTTGTCGTTGATCCGGCGGCAAGCCGGACAAAGCTCTTCGTGATCGGTCTTCGCCCTCGCCGCCCATTGCCAGCGCCCGTGCCGATAGGCTGCGCCGCATTGCGGGCAGAGCGTCCCATCCTCGAGTTTCTGCCGGCGCTGATAAGGATCGAGGATGTGATCCTGTTGCGCATGCCCGGCAATCCGGCGTTTGGAGGCCTCTTTTTGCGGAGGGAGGTTTGTTCGCTTCATAAAGGCTCCCCGACGGCTGCTTGTGCGTCCTCTGTCCTCGCCCTCGAACGCGCTTTCGCCGCCCGAGGCTTTCTCCATTCTAGGCTTTCGCCTGCGGACGCCGATTGACCCTTGTCAATCCGAGGAAACCTGCCGCGAATTCCCGCGGGCGCCTCTCGATGCGACAGGCCGCGCCGCAGCCATTTCGCGAGGTTCACTTTAGGCAGTGGCCGCGATAAAGGATGGCCCCGCCGTTGGCGAAAACGCCGCTGTTCCTTTGCACGAAATTGCGGCTGTCGATGGCGTAACCTTTGGCGCAAAGCCCATGCGCTTCGAGGTCTTGGCGAAGCCAGCCGAGCCTTATTTGTTCGCCTTCGCCGTCGTCGTTTTCGGTCAAGACCGTATTGGTGGCGACGCGGTAGGTGAAGCTGCCATTTGCCCCCGGCGCAAAGCTTTCGATGCGGACCGGATCGACAAAATAGGCGCAACCGGAAAGAATGAGGAGAGAGAGAACGGCAAGAGCGCGCATCGAGCTGGGCCT
>JAJYIC010000223.1 GCA_021790295.1 Pseudomonadota bacterium
TGTCGCCGCACGCCACGCCCCCGCCGCCTTGTCGCCGTCAAAGACGGCAAAGACCGCGTTGGTGTTCCCCGAATCGATGGCAAGAAGCATGAAGCCTCGTCAAAAAGCGGCGGGAAAAACTTCGCCCGCCGAGATCCGTCGCGTTTGCCCTCGAGAGCGCAAGATGAGCGAACCCTCCTCGTCCATATCGACAAACCGTCCCTCGAGGCTTTCGTTCGCGAGCCTCACGCGGATCGGCTCGCCGAGAAAGGCCGCGCGCCGAAGCCAGCTTGCGCGGAAAGGGGCAAACCCCTCTTCTTGCCAGAGCCGCAAGCCCCCGTCAAAGCGGGGAAGGAAGCGTTCGAGAATGACGGCGGGAGAGGCGTTGCCGCCGCCTTCGGCCAAAAGCGAGGTCGCCGGAAAATCGGTCCCGGCCGGAAAGGAAACGAGATTGACCCCGAGGCCGAGAACGAGATAGGCGAGCGTTTTCTCTTCGCCCATCTCCGATTCGATGAGGATCCCCGCAACCTTGCGCCCGCGCAACAGTACATCGTTCGGCCATTTGCAGGAAACCGCGCTTTCCGGCTCGAAAGCGAGAGCCTCGACGAGGGCCAAGGCCGCGAGGAAGCCGAGCTGCGCCGCTTTCGCCGGGGACGAATGGGGATAGAGCAGAAGCGAGACATAAAGATTGCCGGGCGGCGAGATCCACGGACGCCCTCGCCGCCCGCGCCCTTTTGTCTGCTCATCCGCCCACACCACCGAAGGACCCGCCCCTTCCTTCCGCGCGAGAGCTTTGGCCTCGTCGTTCGTGCTTTCCAACCTCGCGGTGTGGTAAAGCCGGTAGGAAGGCGGGAGAGCCGCTTCGCGCGCCGTCATCGACCAAAAAGCGAAGCGGCCGCCGCCGCCGCGCCGCCGACGAGCGGCCCCGGATACAGAAAGAAAAACAGGCTCAAAAGCGCCGAAACGACGAGCACGCCCTTCAATTCCGCGGCGATCGGACGGTCGAAAGCGGCCAAGGGTTCGTCGAAATACGCGATCTTTATGATCCTCACATAATAAAACGCGGCGACGACGCTAGTGAGCACGCCGATTACGGCGAGGCCGATGAGATGGGCGTCGATCGCGGCGAGAAAGACGTAAAGCTTGCCGAAAAAGCCGGCGGTCGGCGGAATGCCGGCAAGAGCGAACATGAAGATCGCGAGCGCCAAGGCAAGACCCGGTTGCGTGCGCGAGACGCCGGCGAGGTCGCCGATCCCTTCGACCATGCGCCCGTTGCGCCGCATCGCTAGGATCACCGCAAAAGCGCCGAGGGTCATAAAAAGATAGATCGCCATATAGACGAGAACGCCGCGGATGCCTTCCGCGGTCCCGGCGGCAAGACCGATCAGCGCATAGCCGACATGGCCGATGGCGCTATAGGCCATGAGACGCTTGATGTTGTCCTGGGCGACGCCGGCGAAAGCGCCGAGAACCATCGAGGCGATCGACAAAAAGACGATGATCTGGCGCCACTCCGAAAGGTAGGCCCCGAAAGGGGTGACCATAAAGCGCACGAAAAGGGAAAGCGCGGCCACCTTTGGCGCCACAGCGAAAAAGGCGGTGACGGGGGTCGGCGCGCCTTCGTAGACATCGGGCGTCCACATGTGGAAAGGGACGGCCGAAACCTTGAAGGCAAGGCCGACGACGATAAACACCATGCCGACAAGGAGCCCGATCCCCGGCTGAGCGCTTGCGGCGGCAAAACGCGCCAGAGCGGCAAAACCGGTTGTTCCCGTAAAGCCGTAAACGAGAGAGGCGCCATAAAGCAGGAGGCCCGAAGAGAGCGCGCTCAGGATGAAATATTTGAGCCCCGCTTCGGTCGAACGTTCGCTGTCGCGCTCGAAACTCGCGACGACGTAAAGAGCAAGGTTTTGCAACTCGAGCCCGACATAAAGCGTGATGAGGTCGTTGGCCGAGATCATCAACATCATGCCGACTGCGGCGAAAAGGATGAGAACCGGAAATTCGAAGCGGTCGACTCTTTGATCCTCGTTGTATCTGAGGCTCATCAGGATCGCGGCAGCGGAACCGATCAGCACGATCGCCTTCATGAAAAGGCCGAAAGCGTCGGTGACGAACATGCCGTAAAAGCCGATGCGGCGCTCCCCGCCAAGGGCGAATTCGATGCCGAGAACGGCAAGGAGCAGAAGGGCGGAAAGCCAGGAAATGAGCCTTGCCCCGCCGTCGCGGCGGGCGACGCCCAAAAGCAGAAGAACCATCGCCGAAGCCGCGAGAACCATCTCCGGAACGGCCGGCGCGAGATCGGGAAGAGCCGTCTGCGGCATCGCGGTTTCTCTAAAAGAGGCTTGCTTCGTGTAGGTGTGCCGCCGCTCTCGCCAGGGCGACCTGATGCACGAGATGATCGACCGAGGCGCGCATCGGCGCGAGGAAGGAATCGGGATAAAGGCCGAGCCACAAGATGACGAGAAGAAGCGGAGCGAAAACGAGTTTTTCGCGCAGGCTCAAATCGAGCAGGCTGCGCAGGTCGGCGCGCGTCATCACCCCGTAGATGACGCGGCGGTAGAGATAAAGCATGTAAGCGATGCCGAGGAACATCGCCGTCGCGCCGAGGGTCGCTTCGAGAGTGCTCACCTTGAAGGTTCCAAGAAGAACCAGAAACTCGCCGATAAAGCCGCTCGTCCCCGGCAGGCCGACGGCGGCGAGGGTAAAGGCCATAAAGACGAAGGCATAGGCCGGCATGCGCTCGACAAGCCCGCCGTAACGGGCAATCTCGCGCGTGTGCAGGCGGTCATAGACGACGCCGACGATGAGAAAGAGCGCGGCCGAGATGATCCCGTGGCTCAGCATCTGGACGATCGCCCCGGCGACCGCGATCCGCGTCGCCGCAAAGGCCCCCATCGTGACAAAACCCATATGCGCCACCGAGGAGTAGGCGACGAGCTTTTTCATGTCGGTCTGCGCGAGGGCGACAAGAGACGTATAGATTATGGCAATGGCGCTCAAGACAAAGATGAGCGGAGTGAAATAGTGGGAGGCGAGAGGAAACATCGGCAAAGAGAAACGGAGAAAACCGTACCCGCCCATTTTGAGAAGGACCCCGGCGAGAATGACGGAGCCTGCCGTCGGCGCTTCGACATGGGCGTCGGGAAGCCAAGTGTGCACGGGCCACATCGGCAGCTTCACCGCAAAAGAGGCGAAAAAGGCCAGCCACAGCCATTTCTGCAAAGCGAATGGAAAACTGTGATTGAGCGCCACCGTAATATCGGTGCTGCCGGTCTCGAAATAGATCGCGAGGATCGCGAGAAGCATCAACACCGCGCCCAAAAGCGTATAAAGAAAGAATTTGAACGCCGCATAGACGCGCCGCGGCCCGCCCCAAACCCCGATGATGAGAAACATCGGGATGAGAACGCCCTCGAAGAAAAGATAGAAGAGAATGAAATCGAGAGCGCAGAACATGCCGATCATCAGCGTCTCGAGGACGAGAAACGCCAGCATGTATTCCTTGACCCGATAGGTAATGGATTCCCAACTCGCGATCACCGAAACGAGCGTCAAGAGAGCGCTCAAAAGAATGAAAAACAGCGAGATCCCGTCGATCCCCATGTGATAGGTAAAACTGAACCCGCCGATCGTGACCCAGCGCGCCTTTTCGACAAACTGGAACTCAGCCGTGTGCGGATTGAATTCGATCCACAACAGAAGCGAAAGGCCGAAATCGATAAGCGTCGTCCACAAGGCGATATAGCGCGCGTTGCGGGCGACGACCGCCTCTTCGCCTTTGGTCAAAAGGATGAAAAGCCCGCCGAGGAGAGGCAGGAAGGTGACGAGGGTGAGAAGCGGCAAGTGGCTCATCAAAGGCCTCTCTCTCAACCCGGAACGAGATACCAGGTGACGAGCGCCACCACCCCGATCAGCATGACAAAGGCATAGTGATAGACATAGCCGCTTTGGAAGCGACTCGCCTGGCGGGCGAGATCGCGCGTCGCGGAGGCGATGCCGTCCGGTCCGAGCCCGTCGATGACGGCGCCGTCACCTCTTTTCCATAGGCCCTCCCCGATAAGAAACGCCGGACGCACAAACAGGCGCTCATAGGCCTCGTCGACATAGAACTTGTTGAGAAGAAGGAGATAAAGCGAACGGAAGCGCATCGAGAGCCGGCGGGGAAGCTCGGGCATCAGGATGTAGGCGACATAAGCCGAGGCAATGCCGGCAAGGGCGAAAAGCAAAGGCAAATAGCCGATCAATTCGGGCACCCGGTGCGCCGCATAGAGCGGATGGCGGCCGCTCAGGACAAAGATCGAACCTTTCCAGAAGGCCGCGCGGCCGGCGCCGACGAAATCCGTCTCGAAGAGAAAGCCGGCCACGGTTGCGCCCACAGCGAGAAAGGCGATCGGGATCAGCATCGCCGAAGGCGCTTCGTGAACGTGATGCATCGCCTCTTCGCCGGCGCGGGGCTCGCCGTGGAAGGTCATAAAGAGAAGCCGCCAGGAATAGAACGCGGTCATGAACGCGGCGAAGAGGCCGAGAACAAAGGCGTAGCGCCCGACCCCGCTGCCCGAAGCCCAGGCGGCTTCGAGGATCGTGTCTTTCGAGTAATAACCGGAAAAAAACGGGATGCCGGCAAGCGAAAGGCTGCCGATCCACATCATCGCGTAGGTGAGCGGAATCTTGCGCCACAAACCGCCCATCCGCCGCATGTCCTGTTCCCCTCCCAAGGCATGGATGACCGATCCCGAACCGAGGAACAGCAGGGCCTTGAAAAAGGCGTGGGTGAAAAGGTGGAACATTCCCGCAGCAAAAGCGGAAACGCCGGCCGCAAAAAACATGTAACCGAGCTGGCTGCACGTCGAATAGGCGATGACCCGTTTGATG
>JAJYIC010000224.1 GCA_021790295.1 Pseudomonadota bacterium
GTGCGGAACGCCAAGATCGTCGTAGAAGCCGCCGGGCCCCGGGTTCTCCCAGTTGACGACGTCGTAGATGCCCTTGCGGACCGCCTGTGGGTCCGACTCGCTCTGCAGCTTCGTGAGCTGCGCCTTGATCCAGTTCAGGTTCGTGATCGGCGCGTCCAGATAGTCGAGCACCGCGCCGCGCTCGCCGGCGGAGGCGCCGAACCGCGGCACGCTGAGCTGCATGCCGATCGTGTCGTAGAGCGTCTGGCCGATCGAGCTCAGCACCGCCCGCAGGTTGGCCGCGCCCGGCTCGTCGGAACGGCGCACCTCCGAAAGGGCCGCGCGCGGATCGGCACGCCGTTTTCGGCCTACCGCGGGCGGGCCGACGAGATCCTCTATTTTACGGGAGGGCTCGACGACTTTCTCTTTTCCCAGAAAGAGCGCCACTTTCTCGAAAGTTTCGCCGCGCTCCTCGAAGTAATCGATCCGCAGGTCATCCATTTTCACCACTATCTGGGTCTGGGGCTCTAACTCATTGCGCTGGCGCGCCGGGTGAAGCCGGAAGCCCGGATCTTTGTCACGCTTCACGAATTTCTTGCCATCTGCCATCATTACGGGCAGATGGTGAAAACCGCCCGTTTCGGTTTCTCTTTATGCGAAACGGCGAACCCGCATGATTGCGCAGAATGCTTCCAGGAAATCGCCCCGACGGAATTCTTTCTGCGCGAATCGTTTATCAAATCCCATTTCGAAAAGGTCGACAGTTTTATTGCTCCAAGCGAATTCCTGCGGCAAAGGTACATCGCCTGGGGGATTCCATCCTGGCAGATCATCACTCTCGAAAACGGCATGCCGCTTGTGCGCCCTCCGCCGCCGCGGCCTCTCGCAAAAGGCGAAGGACGTTCGGTTTTTGCGTTTTTCGGCCAGATCACCCCGTTCAAAGGGCTGGTAGAACTCTTGGCGGCTTTCGATCATCTCGCCCGCTTCCCGGCGGCGATGACGGAACGCATCCGCCTTTTTGTCCATGGCGGCTATCCCGAACGCAGCCATCCCCAATTCGTCGAAGGGGTGAGAAAGCTTTTCGCCAAAGTGGCCGGGCGCGTTCATTTTGCCGGCTCCTATCGGCAGGGCGATCTCTATCGCCTGATGGCGGGGATCGATTGGGTCGTCGTCCCCTCGGTGTGGTGGGAAAATTCCCCTCTCGTCATCGAGGAAGCGCTCGCCCACCGGCGGCCGGTGATCTGCAGCGCCATCGGCGGCATGGCCGAAAAGGTGCGGCCCGGACAGGACGGGCTTCATTTTCCGGTCGGCAATCCCTTCGAGCTTGCAAACCTCATCGTCAGGGTTGCCGCGGAGGAGACGGTTTGGGAAAGGCTTCAGGGAACGATGCGGCGGCCTTTGGGCATCGGCGAAACCGTCGCCCGCCACCTCGAAGCCTACCGCGACCGCTCTTTCGCGCTCGCCCGATAAGATAAAAGGCTTATGCGGCGGTTGTCGCCGAGAGCCGATTGAGCTTTGCGGCGGCGGCGGGGTTGCCTTGCGCCGCGGCTTTTTCGTACCAGGCGCGCGCCGCCTCGGTGTCGCGAACCGTGCCGCGTCCGGCCGCCAAAAGATCGCCGAGCATAAGCTGGGCTTCGGGGAGACCCTGTTCGGCCGCCTTCATGGTCCATTCGAAGGCCGCTTCTTCGTCTTTGGCGGTGCCTTCCCCTTTCCACAGCATCACGGCGAGGTTGTGCTGGGCATAACGCTCGCCCTGTTCGGCCGCGCACCGGTACCATTTTGTCGCTTCTCCGAGGTCCTGAGGCAGGCCCTGGCCGCGGCAATACATGACGGCGAGCTGGAATTGCGCTCCCGCGTAACCTTGCAAGGCGGCCTTGTGAAACCACTTCGCCGCTTCCGCCTCGTCTTTGCCCGCTCCGCCTTTGCGCAGGTAAAAGCGGGCGAGGAGGAGCTGGGCCTCAAGATGCCCCGCTTCGGCCGCGGCCAGGTACCAGCGCTGAGCCTCGGCTTCGTTCGGCGCGCTGCAATGGCCTTCGGAATAAAGATTGCCGAGCTGAAGGCAGGCGAGCGCGTAACCCTGCTCGGCGGCGCGCCGCAATAGGGCCTCGGCAAGGACGAAATCGCGGGCGACCCCTATTCCCCGCATGTGGAGGACGCCGAGAGCGGTGAGGCCTTCGGGATCTCCCGCATCGGCGGCGCGCTTGAGCCAGGATACGGCGGCTTTCGGGTCCTTTTCGACCCCTTCCCCGGCGAGATGAAGCTGTGCGAGCTTTACCTGGGCCTTGGTGACGCCGCGCTCGGCGGCCCGTCCATACCACTCGGCCGCCTTCAAAGCGTCTTGCGGAACCCCGGTGCCTTGCATGTGGAAAACGGCAATATTGTATTGCGCGGTGGCAAAGCCTTGCTCTGCCGCCTTTTGGAACCACTTTGCCGCTTCCCCGAGATTTTGCGGCAGCCCTTCGCCGCGCGCGTAAAGGCGGCCGAGGACGAATTGCGCTTCGGCCTCTCCGAGGTCGGCGGCGGCGCGGTACCAAAAGACCGCTTCGCCCATGTTCGGGGCCGAGCCTTGGCCGAGGTTGTACATGCGGGCAAGGCTCAGCATCGCCGGAGCGTGGCCGCGCCGCGCCGCTTCGCGCAAGCAGCTTTCGGCAGCGACCAGATTTTGCGGCAGGCCGTCGCCGCGCAGGTGCAAGAGGCCCAGATGATGAGAGGCGCGCGCATTCCCGGTCCCGGCCGCTTGCCGCAGAAGCCTTGCGGCGGTCTCCCCGTCGCGCTCCACGCCCTGCCCCGCGATATACATGAGGGCGAGCGCCACCTGCGCCGCATTGTGCCCTTTGGCCGCGGCCTTCGCATACCAGGAAGCGGCCGCCGGCATATCGATCTCGATCCCGAAGCCATTGGCATAAAGGACGCCGAGACCGAATTCGGCTTCGGGATGAGCCTGGCTCGCGCCGAGAAGATACCAGCGCCGCGCTTCCTCATAATCGGGGGCGCCGCACTGGCCGCGGGCATAAGAAAGCCCGGTGTTGGCTTGCGCCGCGGCCATGCCCTGGTCGGCGGCGGAAAGGCTCCAGCGCAAGCCTTCCCCGGGGTCGGCTTCGATCCCGAGCCCGTGAGGGAAAATGAGGTCGAGATTGCCTTTTGCGGCTGCCTCGTCGTGCTCGCAGGCGACCCGATACCATTCCTGATAAAAGCGTTCGGCGCCGACGCCCTTCATATAGATGAGGCTCAGTTGGTATTGCGCTTCGGCATGCCCCTGTTCGGCCGCCTGCCGATAATACGCGACCGCCTGCGGCAGATAGGGAAGGACCCCGTGGCCGCGGGCATAAAGAAGCCCGAGACGGTATTGGGCTTCGGCGTCGCCGTTGACGGCAGACCATTCTCGCAAGGCCTTGGCGTAGTCTTTGCGGCTATAGGCGAGCGCCGCCTTCTGCAAGTGCCGCCGGGTCCGCCGCGAGGCATGGGCAAAGGGCCTCGCCCTTTCCTCGGCAGCGCTCACGGCTCGCGCATCGCCTGGCTCACCCCGGCGATGTCGCCGAACAGATACATGAACAAAGATCGTTTGCCGACATGGATATCGGCGGTCAGGGTCATGCCGGGGATCAGGCTGAAATCCTTGGGGACGTTATAAAGAGTGATTTTGGTCAGCTCGATGCGCGCCTTGTAAAAAGGGGCTACCGGCTGATCGTTTTCGTCGAGGGTAAAGGCGCCGTCGCTGACCCAGCGCACGACCCCCTGGGCCGAGCCGTGCTGGGAATAGTTGAAGGCCGCGAATTTTACCGTGGCGCGATCGCCGGCGCGGATGAACCCGACCTCGGCGGCGGGGATGTCGACCTCGGCTTCCATCGCCGAATGCAAGGGCGCGAGCTTGATCAGGGTCTGCCCCTGGGTCAGAACCGAACCGATCGAAAGCTTTGCGAGGGAGAGGACAACCGCGCGAAAGGGCGCGCGCAGCCGCACCAGTTCCTGGGTGCGCCGTGCTTTCGTCAGCTGGCTCAACGCGGTATCGCGCGCCTGGCGCGCGGTAAAGAGTTCATAGCTGGTCCCGGCGAGCCACTGCTCGATAAAAGCGTTGCGGTTGGCGACCGCCGCATTGAGCTGGTGTTTGTCGACGAGGTACTGGTTGTGGTCCTGGGTAAGGTTGCGCAGCATCTCGATGCGCTGATCCATCGAGATGAGGAGATTGAGGCGGCTGTCGGCATTGGTTTTGGCAAGCGCCTTGTGCATCGCCTCGATGTCTTTGGCGATTTTGGTGCGCTCCGCGTAAGCGCTCTGATCCTCTTGATACTTGACCATATCGGCCCGCACCTGCGCGATCTGCTGGTCGTAGGAGCGCAGTTGCGCGTCGAACTGGGCCTTGCGCTCGCGGTAATTGCTTTCCTGCAAGGCGATATAGCTTTCGACCCCCGGGGTCGCGCTTTCCGGCATGGTAAAGGGCCTGCCCGCAAGCTCGGCCTTGCAGCGTGCGATCTCGGCGTCGAGGGCGGCAACCTGAAGGCGCAAGGCATCGACGCTGGCGGTGGCGAAAGTCGGGTCGAGGGTGGCCAGGACCTGTCCTTTGCGCACCTTCTCGCCGGGGCGGACTTCGACAGACTTGATGAGAGAAGGATCGAGAGCCTGCAAAAGGGTCGGCGGCTGGCTGGTGACGATCCTGCCGGCCTGGGAAGAGACCACCCGATCGACCGGCATCACCAGGGCGACGACGATAAAGCTCAGAAAGCAGCCGGCGAGGGCAAAGATCGTCAGGCGCGCGCGGATCGGCTCGGGAGCTTCGAGGATCTCCGCCGTTTCCGACTGGAAAAGG
>JAJYIC010000225.1 GCA_021790295.1 Pseudomonadota bacterium
AAAAAAGGCTCGAACGGCGCGATTGGCTGGCCGAAAACCGTCTCGCCTTTCCGCCGCAAAGGGTCGGCCGTTTTTTCATCTACGGCTCGCATTGGCAAGGCCCGAAAAGGGCGGGGGCGATCCCCGTTCTGATCGACGCTGCGACCGCTTTCGGCAGCGGCGAGCATCCTTCGACCCGGGGCTGCCTTTTGCTTATGGGGTTCCTGGCAGGGCGTCTTCAGCGCCGGCCGCGGCGGGTTCTCGATGTCGGAACCGGAAGCGGGATCCTCGCCGTCGCCGCGGCAAAACTGTGGCGTTCTCCGGTTGTGGCGAGCGATATCGACAAGGAAGCGGCCGCCGCCGCGGGGCGCAATTCGCGCCGCAACGGCGTCGGCCTTTATATGCGGGCGCGCGCGGCTGCGGGCTACCGCGACCCTTTGCTGCGCCGCGCGCGGTATGATCTGGTCCTTTCGAATATTTTCTCACGCCCTCTCGCGCTTCTTGCGCGCGATCTCGGGGCGGTTCTCGAAGGAGGCGGGCGGGCGATCCTGTCGGGCTTTGTTCCCCGGCAGGAAGCGATCGTTCTTGCCGCCCACCGTTATTGCGGGATGTTTCTTGAACGCCGGCTTGTCATCGACGGCTGGTCCTGCCTGCTTCTCAGAAAGGGCGGGGCACCACCAAAGGAAAACGCGGGCCGCAGCCGATCCTGCCGCTGAGAGCCTCGGCCTCTCCCAGTCCTTCGCGGGAGTTCTCTTCGCGCTTCGAATCCGCCCAAACGACGCGGGCGATCTCGGAACGGTGGATGCCGATATCGGCGAGCATGCGGTCGTCGAGGCCCATCAATTCGGCGTAGGCGCGGCGTTTGCGGCGCCAATCGGCGAAACTCTCGCGGGCCGCGAGGAGAATATGCATGAGGGACATCAAAAAAACCTTCCCGGCTCGAGGAGAGCCGTCTTCGTTGCATCGCACAAAACTTAGCCCTGAAACGCTTCGACGCCAGTTGTCCATCCGCAAGGCAGCTATGCGGGAACTTATTGATTCGACGCCGATCGGAGAACGTCAATGCAATGCTGCAATGCAATAGGAGCTTCTATTGCGAAAGCGAGAAGGGGCGCCGGGCGCACTCTCGGCCGAGCGTTGCGGCGAAAGGATTTTCCGCGCTTCCCTCGCGCCGGGGCGCCGATCCCGCTTATATGGGGGAGGGTCGCACCGGGTTTGGCGCAAAGGGAAGGCGCGTTCGCGAAAAAAGGCGAGGAGGCCTCGATGAAGGATGAGGAGAGCGGCCGCGCGGCGCTGGCGCGTTTGCTCGAAACCGCCGGCTCTCCTTACGACCGGGAGAGCATCGAAGGGCTGATCGAAGGCGTTCTCGCGGCCCCCCCGAAAGCGCAGGCGAGCTGGCACCGGCTGGTCGCGCAAAGGGTCGAGCCCGCACTCGCCAAGGCCCTCGACAGGCGCCTTCTGCAAAGGAAAAAGGCCTGGCGCGACGGCCTTGCGGCAGAGGATTTCGCCCTTCTGCCCCGCTCTCTAAGGCTTTTGCGTTTGCGCTCCGAACTCGCCCGGAGAGGCCTCGACGGGTTTCTCGTGCCGCGCGCCGACGCGCATCAGGGAGAGTTTGTCGCCCTTTCTTCCGAGCGCCTTCACTGGCTTACCGGCTTTACCGGTTCGGCCGGGCTCGCCGTCGTCCTCGAAGACCGCGCGGCCCTTTTCGTCGACGGGCGCTACACGCTGCAAGCCTCCCGCGAGGTCGAGAGCCCGCTTTACGAGTTGCGCCATATGAGCGAAGAGCCGCCTGAAGACTGGATCGCTTCTTCCCTCAAAAAAGGCGGGGTCCTCGGCTACGACCCCTGGCTTTCGACGCTCTCCGAAGTCGAGCGCTTGCGCCCCGCGGCGGCGCGTGCGGGGGCTGAACTGAAGGCGGTCGGCGACAACCCTCTCGACCGCGTCTGGCTGGATCGCCCGCCACCGCCTCTCGCCCCCGTCGTTCCCCATGAAGAGCGTTTTGCCGGCGAAAGCTCGGCTTCGAAACGCGCCCGTCTCGGCGCGGCGCTTGGCGTAGACAGGATTGCGGCCGCCGTACTCACTCTTCCCGAGTCGATCGCCTGGCTTCTCAACATTCGCGGCGGCGATGTGCCGCACACCCCTTTGCCTTTGAGTTTTGCCTTTCTCTGGAGCGACGGGCGCGCGAGCCTTTTTATCGACCCCCGGAAGCTCGCCCCCGGCACTCTGGCCCATCTCGGAAGCTCTGTGACGGTTGCTCCGGCCGAGGCTCTCGGCCCCGCGCTCGGCGAATTGGCGCGCGCAGGCGGGCGCATTTCGGCCGATCCGCAAACCGCGGCAGCCGCGATTTTCGAACGGCTCGAGGCGGCAGGAGCCAAGATCGAACGCGGCAGAGACCCCTGCCTTCTGCCCAAGGCGTGCAAGAACCCGGTCGAACTCGAGGGAGCGCGGGCGGCGCATCGCCGCGACGGCGCGGCGATGGCGCGCTTTCTCGCCTGGCTCTCTGAAGAGGCGCCAAAAGGCGGGGAAAGCGAGATTTCCGCCGCAGAACGCCTCGAAGCCTTGAGAAGCGAAGGCGAGCATTTCTGCGACCTCTCATTCGCTACGATTTCCGGCGCCGGGGCGCATGGCGCGATCGTCCATTACCGGGCCTCCAGGGAAAGCGACGCGCGGCTCGAAAGAGGGATGCTTTACCTTGTCGATTCCGGCGCCCAATACCTCGACGGCACCACCGATGTGACGCGCACGGTGGCGATCGGGGAAGCAAGCGCAGAAAGGCGCGACCGCTTCACCCGCGTCTTGAAAGGCCATATCGCGCTTCTTTTAGCGCGTTTTCCCAAAGGCACGAGCGGGGCTCAACTCGATGCGTTCGCGCGCCGCGCCTTGTGGCAGGAGGGGCTCGATTACGATCATGGAACCGGGCACGGGGTCGGGAGTTACCTCGGGGTCCATGAAGGGCCCCAGCGCATCGCCAAGACCGGAACGAATGAGGCCCTTCTCCCGGGCATGATCCTCTCCGACGAGCCCGGCTATTACAAAAGCGGCGAATACGGGATCCGCATCGAAAACCTTCTCGCCGTCGAAGTGCTTGAGGCTCGGGGCGAGCGCGAAACCCTCGGCTTCGAGAGCCTGACCCTTGTCCCCCTCGACCGCAGCTTGATCGAGCCCGCTCTTCTCGACGGCGAAGAGAAAGCCTGGCTCGATCAGTATCACGCCCGCGTCCGCGCCGAGATCTCCCCTCTTGTCGATCAGAAGACGCGCTCTTGGCTCGCCGCGGCGACGGCGCCCCTCGCGCGTTGAGCCGACCCGCATGCGCTCGCCCGCTCTTCTTTGCGGGCGCTTTCGGCCAAAAGAGCTAAAAGAAGAGAGGACGGCAAAAAGAGGAGGCGGGCGTGCGTCTTTCCATTCTCGACGATTATCAGGGCGTCGCACTCGAAATGGCGGATTGGTCGCCGCTTCGAGGGCGGGTCGAGATCGCGGTCGAAAGGGAGGCTTTTGCCGACGAGGACGCGGCGGCGCGGCGGCTCGCCGACAGCGAGATCCTCCTCGCCATGCGCGAAAGAACCCCCTTCCCGAAAACCCTCCTCGCCCGCCTGCCGAAGCTCAAGCTTCTCGTCACCACCGGCATGCGCAATGCGGCGATCGATCTCGAAGCGGCGCGCGCTTGCGGCATCCTCGTTTGCGGAACCGCAAGCGGCGGCTTCGACACCGCCGAACTCACCTGGGGGCTTATTCTCGGCGCGGCCCGCCGCATCGCCGAAGACCACCGAGCCATGCGCGAAGGCTTGTGGCAGACCCGCGTCGGCCGCCGCATCGAAGGCAAGACTTTGGGGATCTTGGGGCTCGGCCGCCTCGGCGCCGCCGTCGCGCGGGTCGGCCTTGCCTTCACCATGAAGGTGATCGCCTGGAGCCCCAACCTTGAAGCGTCGCGCGCCGCCGAAGTCGGGGTGGAGCGGGTCGAGAAAGACGCGCTTTTCCGGCTTTCCGACATCCTGACGGTGCATCTGGTTCTGGGACCGCGCAGCCGCGGCCTCGTCGGGCGGAACGAAATCGCGCTGATGAAAAAGGATGCGATCCTCGTCAACACCTCGCGCGGGCCGATCGTCGACACCGAAGCGGTGATCGAGGCTTTGGCGGCGGAGCGTCTCGGTTACGCCTGTTTCGATGTCTACGACAAGGAGCCTTTGCCTGAGGGTCACCCTTTGCGGCGGGCGAAGAACGTTCTTCTCACGCCGCATATCGGCTATGTAACGGAAGAGAATTACCGCGCTTCCTACCCTCAGGTGGTCGAGGATGTCGCGGCCTTTCTCGACGGCAAGCCGATCCGCGTCCTTTGAGGTTGATGATGACCGAAGGATTTGCCGATCCCGCCCTGGTCGAGGGCTACCACGCCCATCTTTATTACGACCCGGACACCCGCGCTTTTGCCGAAAGGCTGCGCCTCGAAATCGGGCAACGCTTTAGGGTCCGCGTCGGAAGCTGGCACGACGAGCCGGTCGGCCCGCATCCCCAGGCGATGTTTCAGCTCGCCTTTGCGGCCGCGGAATTTGCGCGCCTCGTGCCGTGGCTTCAGCTCAACCACGGCGCGCTTTGCGTCCTCATTCATCCGATGACGCAGGACGCCGTTGCCGATCATTCGCATTTTGCCTTGTGGCTCGGCAAGCCTTTGCCTTTGCGTCTCGAGGTTTTGCCGCGCGCCAATAGCCCGACGGAAAAATGAGCGGAGGGGTCTAGGCTGGTGCGAGCCCGCATTTCTACGACTGGGCATAGGTTGCGCCGGGTCCGGCTGCCGGCAGGGTAGGA
>JAJYIC010000226.1 GCA_021790295.1 Pseudomonadota bacterium
CTTTATGAACACGAGCTGAATTCCTGGCTCGGATTTGCTTTGCGGCGCTCTGAGCGGGTTCTCGATGTCGGCGCCAATGACGGCTATTTTACCTTCGGCTGCGCGGCGGCATTGCGGCGTCTCGGCAAAAGCGGCGAGATCATCGCCTTCGAACCGCAGCGGCAGCATCTCGAGCTTTTGCGCAGAGCCCTCTCTCGACAGCCCGCGGGAACGCCGAAGATAACCCTCGTTGAGGGCTTCGTCGGCGCTGAAATCGGAGCGGGCGTCACGACCCTCGACGCCGTCCGTTGGAGCGTAGGCGATCCGAGCGATCGCACGCGTACCCTGATCAAGATCGATGTCGAAGGCGCCGAAATCGAAGTCCTCGAAGGGGCGCGATCGTGGCTGGAGCCGTCGAACTCTTTTCTCATCGAAATCCACAGACTGGAATTCCTGGAGCGCGTGACAAACCTGTTCCGAGAAAGGATGCTGCCCCTCGCCCGGGTCGATCAGCGTCCTCTCCCCATACTGGGGAAGGAAATGCGCGATGCGGAGAATTGGTGGTTGGTTTCGGCGACGCACGGCGCGATAGGAGCGGCCGGCGATCGCCGCCCTCCGCCGTATTTCCCGGATTCTCCCGAAATTCCAGCTCTTTGAGGCGACGACTTGAACGAGCTTTCCAGCTACGTTTGCGCCTTTCGCGGCGCCCGCGATTCCTACCAGGTGCCTCTGGCGCTTGCCGAAGGCGGAATGCTCGATCAATTCATTACCGATTTCTATTGCGCCCCGTTGGCGAGGATCGGCGCGGCGGCTCTTCCCGGCCGTTGGCGCGAGAAGCTTCTCGCGCGCGAAGAAAAGGGCATCCCCACTGATCGCGTCAGGCGCCTTTTGGGGCTCTTCCTGCGCGAAAATCTGAGGCATCTTTTGGGCTTTTCACGGGCCTTGACGATCGGCAGGCTCGATGCGGAGTTTTCTCTTGCGGCCGCCAGTCGCGTGCGCCGCAGCCGCGCCGACCTTTTCCTTTATAGCCCTTATGCATGGGAAGCCTTTACCGCGCGTTATGCGCATGAGCCGCGCAAGGTTCTTTTCCAGTTTCATCCCCACCCGGCTTGCGAGCGGCGGATCCTTCTCGCCGACCGGAAAAACTACCCCTTTGCGGCCCGCGCGCCCTGCGACGAAAACGGAAATCCTTGGCTCGAACCCGTCGACCGGCGCCTTTCGGAGTGCTGGCGTTACGCCGACGCCATTCTCTGCGCCAGTTCCTTTACCAGAAGATCCCTGGTCGAGGCCGGGGCGCCGGCCGAGCGCTGCCGGGTCGTGCCTTATGGCGTCGCTTCGGCCACAGACAACGGTTCCTGCCCCAAAACCTTCGAAGCCCTCTTTGTCGGCAACGGCACGCAGAGGAAGGGGCTTCACCACCTCCTTCTCGCCTGGCGGAAGGCGAACCTGCCGTCTTCCAGCCGTTTGACCCTCGTCTGCCGGCAGATCGATCCGGGGATACTCGACCTCGCGCGGCAAAGGGCGGACATCAGGCTCGTCAGAGGGGCGGCAAGCGCGGATCTCGTCTCTCTTTATAAAGCTTCGAGCGTCCTTCTCCTGCCTTCTCTGGTCGAGGGGTTCGGCCTCGTCTATCTCGAAGCATTGGCGCAAGGCTGCCCCGTCCTCGGCACCGCCAATACCGGTTTGCCGGATCTCGGCGAAAGCGGAGGGGCGGTAAAAGAGATCGAACCGGGCAACGTCGACGAACTCGTCTCGCAACTCGAATGTCTTGCCCGCGAACTCCCGGGAAACGAGGCCATGAGAGAGAGAGCGCGCGCGCTAGCCCGCGCCTGGTCGTGGCCGCGTTTCCGCCAAGGGATCAGAAAGGCCCTCTTCTCTTCGGCAGGCGAGGGCTCGTCCCCTTCGCTTCCCTTTGCCTGCGGCGCCAAGGGAAGCGTTGCCCAAGGGGAGGGACGCTGATGCGCATCGGCGAAGACAATCTTTCCAGAGCCGCGCTCGGCATTCTCGCGGTGTCGGCCGGGATCACGGCGGCGACCCTTCTTCTTCCGCAAGATCCGCAGCCGCCGGGGGCTCTGGCACCGGCCGCTCTCGCTGCTGCGATCGGGCTTCTGGCCGTGCCTGCGCTCTCTTTGGGAGGCCATCTTTCGCGCCTTCTCGCGACCGAGAACCTGCTTCTGGCCGGGATCGTCTACTGGCTTCTGCTCGATCCGCTGCAAGGCCTTTATCCGCTTTTGGGGGCAACGCGCGGGACGATCGAGGTGGAGTTTTTGGCAATCGGGGTCTTTGCTTCGGGACTGCTTTTGGGAGCCTGCGGCAAGGGCCTGCGGCCGCCGCGGCCGGTTGTGCGCGCGGCCTTCAGCCGGCTCTCGGAAAGCGAACTTTTTATCGGCGCCGTCGTCTCCTTTCTTCTCGGCATGATCTATTACGCTTCGAGCAGCGGCTTCGACCCTGTAACCATGGCGCAGGGATTGGCGCTCGGCCGTTTTTCCGCACCGTGGAGCCGCGGCGCTTTTGGCGGGGCAAACGCGTTTCTCCAGCAGTTGTCGAATTTCGGCTTTATGATCCCTTCGCTTACTGTTCTGATGGCGGCGCGGCGCGGCTGGCTCAGGCCAAGGGTCCTCATCGCCCTCGTTCTTGCCGTGATCATGACCCTCTTTCTGGCGCAAGCGGGAGGCCGGCGGCTTCTCGGCGTCGTCGTCGGATCGGCGATCCTCGCCTGGGTTCTGGCGCGGGAGCGGCCGGCGGGAAAGGTCATCACCGGCGCCCTTTGCGCCGCCCTTCTTCTCGTCCTCGCACAAAATGCGATGCTCGCCTATCGCGACCGCGGCTGGAACACGTTCTTTCACTCCGGAAGAGAAAGCGCATCGGCCGGACAGAATTTTATCGAGATCAAAAGCGATGACGATTTTTTGCAACTGGCCGATGTCATCGAGCTTTATCCGGAGGTCATCCCTTACGCCGGCCCCAGGCCTTTGTTCTTTTATGCGGTCCTGCCGATCCCGCGATTTTTCTGGCCCGGAAAACCGACAAGTCCCGGCTTCGATCTTGCCGCATCCGAAGGCTTGAGGGGCGTCACTCTCAGCACCACCGTCATCGGCGAACTTTATATTGTCGGCGGCCTTCCGGTCGTGTTGTTGGGGGGCCTCTGTTTCGGGGTCGCGGCCGGCATGTGGAACCGCCTTCTCGCCTATCCGGCGACAAACGGTCGCGCCATCACTTTCGGCCTCGGATTGATGAATCTTTTTGTCGGGTTGCGCTCGCTGCAGGACGTGGTGACGATGAGCTACCCTTTGCTCGCCTGGCTTCTCTTGGCGCAAGCCTTGGCGGCGCGGCGGCGGCCGCAGCCGCTCGCGGCGAGAGCGTAAAAGCGGTGAAAAAAAGCCGCAAGCGTTGCGATTGCGGAGATCCCGCTCTTCCGGCGGTGGCGATTGTCGCCAATGCGCTTCCGCCTTACCGCGTCCACCTGCACCGGCGCATTGCCCGCGAGATGAGCGCCGAGATCAGGCTTTATACCTTGTGCACGCATGAGATCGACGCCCTGCACGCCTATCGGCCGCCCGGAGAGATCAATGCCACCTCGTTCGGGCCGGGAGAGCCTTCGGTGCGGCAGCCGAAACTGCGTTATGCCTTTGCCGAGTGGCGCAAAGGCGGCCGCATCCTCCGCTGGCTCGCAGACAATAACGTAAAGGCGGTGGTGTTGAACGGCTATAACGACTTGGGACGCCTGCGCATCCTGCGCGATTGTTACCGGCTTGCGCTGCCGTGTTTCATTTTTGGCGATTCCAACGTCCTTTGCGACCGCGCGGCGGGGGCAAAGAAAATCGCCAAACGGCTTCTGCTGCGCTGGGTGCTCGCACGCGCTTGTGGCTTTATGGCCTGCGGCCGGCTTGGCCGCCGCTACTGGGAGAAATACGGGGCGGAGCCGGAGCGGATTTTCGATTTTCCCTATGAACCCGACTACGACTTAGTGACGGCGCTTTCGGCCGAAGCGATTGCCGAAAGGCGGGCGCGTTTCGGCTTGAAAGAGGGACGACGCCGCATTGTCTTCAGCGGGCGTTTTGTCGCGGAAAAAGAGCCGGCGCTTTTGATCGACGCTTTTGCGATGGTCGCCCTAAAGCGTCCCGATTGGGATCTCGTCATGATCGGCGCAGAAGGGGCGCCGTCGCGGCCGCAGCCGGCGCGACTAAAAGAGCGTGTGCCTTTGGAGCTTGCCGGCCGCGTCTCCTTTACCGGCTTTGTCGATAACCAGGAGACGGTGAGCGCCCTTTATCGTTCTTCGGACGTCCTTTGCCTTCCGAGCAGCTATGAGCCGTGGGGGGTGGTCGTCAATGAAGCGGCGGCGGCGGGCCTTGCGATCATCGCGAGCGATGTCGTCGGCGCCGCAGCCGAACTTGTCCGGGACCGAGTCAATGGCCGCATCGTGCCGGCGGGCGATCCGAAGGCTCTCGCCGAAGCATTGCTCGAGGTGACCGAGCCCAAGAGGATCGATCGCATGCGGCGTTCCTCTCCCGCCGTTCTCGCCGATTGGCGGCGCCGCGGCGACCCGGTCCAAGGTTTGCGGAAGGCACTCGCATGGGCAAAGGTCCTTTGAACCGGGAAAGCCCGCAACAGGAGAGGGAAGCGCGCGAGCCGCAAAACGCCGCCGCGGCGATCGCCTCTCTTCACGTCCTTGCCGGTCTCGATGCGGCTTTTGGCGGGACTTCCTTTTGCGTGCCGAGGCTTTGCCAAGCGCTCGCGGTTCTGGGAGCGGAGAGCGCGCTTTATAGCGTCTCTGCCGCAGGCGCAGGCGCAAGCGA
>JAJYIC010000227.1 GCA_021790295.1 Pseudomonadota bacterium
AGCTCATCTTGAAGAGCGTGCGCACAAACTATTTCCAGGCTTTGCCTTCGGGCGCACCGAAGCCCTATCTCGCGGTCAAATTCGCCAGCAGCGACCTCGACCTTCTGCCCCTGCCGCGCCCGCTTTTCGAGATCTACGTCTATAGCCCGAGAACGGAAGGAGTGCATCTGCGGGCGGGAAAGGTCGCCCGCGGCGGCATCCGCTGGTCGGACCGCAAAGAGGATTTCCGCAGCGAGATCTTGGGCCTGATGAAGACGCAAACGGTCAAGAATGCGGTCATCGTCCCGCTCGGAGCCAAAGGCGGGTTTATCGTCAAAAAGCCGCCCGCCGATCCCGAAAAGCTCGGCGAGGAAGCGGTCGAATGTTACAAGATCCTCATCCGTGGGCTTCTCGATCTCACCGACACGATCCTCCCTGGGGAAAAGGGCGGCCATCCTGTGGTGCCGCCCCGGGGCGTCCTTTGCCATGACGGGGAGGATCCTTACCTCGTCGTCGCCGCCGACAAAGGCACCGCAACCTTTTCCGACATCGCCAATGCGATTGCCGAAGAATACGGCTTCTGGCTCGGCGATGCGTTTGCTTCGGGCGGCTCTGCGGGCTACGACCACAAGGCTTTAGGGATCACCTCGCGCGGCGCCTGGACGCTGGTAGAGCGGCATTTCCGCGAACTCGGGCAAGACATCGCAAAAAGCGATTTTACCGTTGTCGGGGTCGGCGACATGTCGGGCGACGTCTTTGGCAATGGCATGCTCCAGTCGCGCCACATCCGCCTTCTCGCCGCTTTTGACCACCGTCACATCTTTATCGATCCCGAACCCGATGCGGAGAAGAGCTTTGCCGAACGCGAGCGGCTTTTCCGCCTGCCGCGTTCGAGCTGGGCCGATTACGCGCCGGCTCTCATTTCCGAAGGGGGCGGAGTTTTCGACAGAAGGGCCAAATCAATCGCCGTCACCGCGGCGATGAAGCGTCTTTTCGCGATTTCGGCCGAGCGCCTGACGCCCTCTGAATTGATCCGCAAATTGCTCGCCGCACCCGTCGATCTTTTGTGGTTCGGGGGCATCGGCACCTTCGTCAAGGGACCGGGGGAAAGCCATGCCGAGGTCGGCGACCGCGCCAACGACGCCCTTCGGATCAACGGCGAAGAGATCCGCGCCAAGGTCGTCGGCGAAGGCGCCAACCTCGCTTTGAGCGAACGGGGACGGATCGCTTATGCTCACAGGGGCGGGCGGATCGATACCGATACGATCGACAATTCGGCCGGGGTCGATTTGTCCGATCACGAAGTCAACCTCAAGATCCTGATCGATCGGGCGATCGCCGCCGGGGCCTTCGCGGCCGCGGAACGCCAGCCGCTTCTTTCGGCGATGGCGGGCGAGGTGGCCCAACTGGTGTTGCGCGACAATGTGCGGCAAGGCGAAGCGCTTTCGCTTGCCGAAGCGGGCAGCGCACACAACCTCGACCGCCACCGCCGTTTGCTCGGCGATCTCGAACGGCAGGGCCTTCTGGAGCGCGCTCTCGAATTCCTTCCGGACGATCTGACCCTCGACGAAAGGGAAGCGAAGGGAAAGGGACTTTTGCGCCCCGAACTCGCGGTTCTGCTCGCTTACGCAAAGATGGCGCTCGATCGTGAACTGTTTGATTCCGATCTGACCGGGTCGCTGGAGCTTGCCCCGGAACTTGCCTCCTATTTTCCTTCCGCCTTGAGAGAGCGCCTCGGCGAGCGGATTCCGACCCATCCTCTGCGCCGCGAGATCCTGGCGACGGTTCTTGCCAACGATATCGTCAACCGCGCCGGGATGACCTTTGTCTCGGATATGAAAGCGCGCAGCTCGCGCCCGGTGGCCGAGATTGCGCGCGCCTACCTGATCCTGCGCGAGGTTTTCGAACTGCCGCGGTTGTGGGAGGAGATCGAGGTTCTCGACAATCGGGTGCCTGCCTCTTTGCAGACCCGGATGCTTCTCGAATTGAGGGGCCTTGTCGAACACGCTTCGGCCTTTTTGCTTTATCGAAAGCGGCTCGACATCGCCCGCGAGAGAGCAAGGCTTTCGCCTCATGTGCGGGTTCTCTCGGGCGCGCTCGAAACGGTCTTGCCTCTCGGCGATCGGCAGGAGATGGAAAAGGATGCGAGCGTTTTGCTCGCCTCGGGGGTTCCGCATTCTCTCGCCTTTGCCGCCTGCGGCGCGCGCTTTCTCGCCTCGGCTTTGGAGATTGCCGAACTCGCCGAAACTTCCGGGGGGCCGATCGAGACCGCTGCGCGGCTTTATTACGAGGCCGGCGCGCGCTTTCACCTCGACGATGTCAAAGCGGCGGCGCGGCGCATGCCGGCCGCGACCCATTGGCAGAAGCTGGCGGTCGAGGCCACCCTTGACGAGGCTTTTGCTCTTCAGGCGGAAGTTTGCGCGCGCATCCTCGAAAGCGGCAAGGCGCCTTCTTTGGAGAGTTGGGCCTCTTCCCGCGGCGCAGCACTGCGCCCGGTCGAGGCTCTCGCGCGCGAACTGGGGGCCGCGCGCAGCCCCGAACTTGCGCTTCTCGTCGTCGCCTTGCGGCAACTGCGCCAGGCCCTCGCCTGAAGCCTTCCTTCAGCGCGGCAGGTGAAGCCGGGCGCAAAGCCCCCCATGGGTCGAATCTTCGAGCCAGACTTCGCCCCCGTGGCTTCTTGCAAGGTCGCGCGCGATCGAAAGCCCGAGCCCGACCCCGCCCGTCGAAGGATTGCGCGAACGGTCGAGGCGGATGAAAGGCTGAAAGGCCCGTTCGCGCTCTTCCCGCGCGATCCCCGGACCGTCATCCTCGACGAGGATATCGACGCCGCTCGGAGAAGCGATCCCCGAAAGCCAGACATGGCTTCCATGGCGGCGCGCATTGCCGATAAGATTGCCGAGGCAGCGGCGGATGGCGTTGGGCCGCACCGGGATCAGGGTTTCCCCTGGGAGCGAGAGAGAGAGCGGCGTTCCCTCGCGGCGCATCGCCGCCGCGACTTCTTCGAGAAGAAGCGCGATATCGGTTTCGACCGGCGCTTCCCCGCCTTCGCCGCGGACAAAATCGAGATAGCCCTCGATCATATGCTCCATTTCGGCGACGTCCGATTTGAGTTCGTCGAGCGCGCCGTTTTTGCCGGCGAGTTCAAGCGCGAGCTTCATCCGCGTCAAGGGGGTGCGCAGATCGTGCGAAACCCCGGCCAGCATCTCGGTGCGCTGGCGGATCTGCCTTTCGATGCGGGCGCGCATGTTCATAAAGGCGGCTGCCGCGCGGCGGATTTCGAGCGCGCCTTCGATGCGAAAGTAGGGCACCGGGCGGCCTTTGCCGAAACTGTCGGCGGCCGCGGCGAGACGGCGCAAAGCGCGCAACTGATTGCGCAAGATCCAGATCGCCAACGCAAGGAATACGAGAGAGGAGCCGACCATCCACAAGATGAAGATGTAGGTTGTCGAACTGTAAAGGAGGTTGATCGGCGCGATGACGCGAAGCAGTCCTTGCGGCAAAGCGATCTCGATCAGGACCCGGTCGGAGTCGCTTTCTTCCTCGACCCGGAAAGGAAAGCCGATACGCTGCGCCAGAGCGACATCGAGCTGGCGTTCGAGAAGGCTGCCGCTTTGCGGCGGCAAAGGCGAGAGCGCAGCGCCCGGTTCGAGGGTCATGCGCAACTGGGTGAGGCGCCTGGCTTCCCGCAAAAATTCCTGCCTTGCGCCCGCCGAACGCAGGGATTGCGATCCTTCGAGGAAAAGGGCGATCTCTGCCGCGACGCCATTGGCGAGCCGCCAGGAGATCGCAGACCAATGGCGGGCATAAAAGATCCAGGCGGTGATCGCCTGGACGAGGACGAGAGGGATGACGACGATCAGAAGCGAGCGCCCGAACATGGTGCGCGGCAAAAGACGCTTCAGCCAGCCGCGGCGGGCGCTCTCCGGCGCGGGCCCCGCCCGTTCCAGGGAGGCCTCGCGCGTCTCGCGCTCAATCGGGCTTGAGGACATAACCGGTGCCGCGGACGGTCTGCAGATAACGCGGAAAGCGCGGATCGCGCTCGATCTTGCGCCGCAGCCGCGTCATCTGCACATCGACATTGCGTTCCTTGCCGCTGAATCCCGCGGCAACGGAAAGTTCCTCGCGCGAAACAGGCTCTCCCGGGTGCGCGGCGAGAGCGGCGATGAGCGCGCTTTCGGCGCTCGTCAAATGGACCCGCTCGCCCGCACGGAAAAGTTCGACGCGGGCGCGGTCGAAACGGCAAAAGCCAAAGCGCAGTTCGGACGAAATCCGGCCGGTCGCGGGTCGGCGTTGCAGGATGTTGCGGATCCTGAGAACCAGTTCGCGCGGTTCGAAAGGTTTCGAGAGATAGTCTTCCGCTCCCTGTTCGAGCCCGTTGATGCGGTCTTCGGCCTCGGCCATCGCCGTCAGGAGAAGGACGGGGGCGCCTTCCTCGCGGCGCAAAAAGCGCGTCAAGTCGAGCCCGCTTTCCCCCGGCATCATGACGTCGAGGATGACGAGATCGAAAGCGAAACGGGAAAGCTGCGCGCGTGCCTCTCTAGCGCTCGCGGCGGTCGTCACGCGAAATCCGTTGTCGGCAAGATAGCGCCGCAACAGGTCGCAAAGGCGCGAATCGTCATCGACGACGAGAAGATGGGGTTCGCTTTCGCTCATGCCTCGAACCCTCGCGGTTGGCGGGCGAAGCGGAAAAATCGCCCGACGTTCTCCGCCATCCCGGCGCTTTTTGCAACCTTCGATACCCCGCGGCCGTTAACTCGGACATAAGAAAAAAAGACGGCGGACG
>JAJYIC010000228.1 GCA_021790295.1 Pseudomonadota bacterium
TCGCTCTCGTAACGGCCGAAAAGAGGGGAAAGCCAATCCCACAAGCCGTCGAGAAAGGGTTCGAGACCGGGGTCGCGCTCGATATGCGCGGCGACCCGAGGGTCGAGCCCCGAAAGCGCGCGCAATTCCGGCACATAATGGGGATTGGCGAGAAACCGCACGTCGAAGACGAGATCGGCCTCGCGCGGGACGCCGCGGCGATAGGCGAAAGAGACGACAAAGATGCGCAGCCCCAAGGCGCCAAGCGCGAACTGCCCGCGCAGAAGCCGCTTCAAATCCGCCGCCGTCAAAAGCGAGGTGTCGATCACGAAGTCGGCGCGCTCGCGCAAGCCCGTAAGGGCCCGCCGTTCGAGGCGTATGCCGTCCATCACCGGGCGGTCGCCGGCAAGAGGGTGAGGGCGGCGGGTTTCGGTGTAGCGGCGCTCGAGGCGCTCGTCGTCGCAATCGATAAAGAGGAGCTGGAGTTCGCGCGAGCTGCGCCGCGAGAGAGCCTCCAAGGCGAGGGTCATGCCGTCGAAACCGAAACCGCGGGTGCGGGCATCCGCGCCGACCGCGATCGCGGGCGCATCGGCCGCCGCCGTCTCGATCAAGGCCGGGACCAGGGACAGCGGCAGATTGTCGATTGCCTCGTAACCGATGTCTTCAAGCGCCTTGAGCGCCGTCGAACGGCCTGCTCCGGACATTCCCGTGACCAGAAGAACGCGGGCGGACATAGTCCGCGCTGCCCGAGAGCGAGAGAGGAGAAGAGTGGAGCTCTCGCCGCCGCAGCCGGCTCGCGTTGTCATCCGACCATTATAGCTCCATTGGAAGGCGCCGCATAGGCGCGCCGGGCAAGGCGCAGCTTCGCCGCGGCCGAAGGTTCGAACGGGGCGAGAGCAAGGAGCGGCAGGGGAAGGCCGAGAAGGTTTTCGCTTTGCTCGCGCGGCAGGCGCTCGATCGCCTCCGCCGCAACGAGATCGACGAGGAGAACGAGCGGCGCCTCTTCCACCGCTTCGAGCCTCAAGATGCCGAGGCCGCGGATCTCGATCAGCCCTTTTGTCGCCGCAGGCGCGCGCAGCAGAAGCCTTTCCCCTTCGCGCCGGACGAAAACCCGATCGTCGGCGACAAGGCGCGCCCCTTGATCGATAAGGCGCAAGGCAAGATCCGATTTTCCCGCCCCGGACGGCCCGCGCAAGAGAACGCCGCCCCCTTCGATCGCGACCGCCGTGCCGTAAACGAGCAAGGGCGCGCTCATCACAGCGCCGGCAGGCGTATGGCAAAACGGGCGCCCGTGACCTCGCCGTTTGCCGCCCTTCTGTTTTCGGCCCAGATCATGCCGCGATGGGCTTCGACGATCTGCTTCGAGATCGACAGGCCGAGCCCCGAATGCGTGCCGAATTTCTCGCCCTGAGGGCGTTCGCTGTAAAAACGATCGAAAATCGCCGAAAGCTTGTCTTCGGGGATGCCGAGGCCTTGATCCTCGACGGTGACGAGGATCGCATGCCCGTCGATGCGCGCGCTGAGACGGATCTCGCTTGCTGCCGGGCTGAAAGAAAGAGCATTGGCGATGACGTTGCGGAAGACCTGGGACAGCCGGGTCTCGATCCCGGAGACGATCAGTTCGCGCTCGCCGTCGGGAAGCTCGAGCACCAGCCGCGGCGCCCCTTCGCTTTCGCTTGCCTGGTGGACCTCGACGAGCGCTTTGAGCATGGCGGCGATATCGACCGGGAGAAGCTCGATGCGGCTCAATTCGGCGTCGAGCCGCGAGGCGTCGGAGATGTCGGTGATCAGCCGGTGCAGCCTTTCGATATCGTCGAGAACGACGGCGAGAAGGCGCTTTTGCTTTTCCGGGTCTTCGAGGCGGGTTGCCGTCTCGACGGCGCTTTTCAACGAGCTGAGCGGGTTCTTGATCTCGTGCGAGACATCGGCGGCAAAGCTTTCGATCGCGCTCATGCGTTCCCACAAGGCGTCGGTCATCTCGCGAAAGGAATGCGAAAGATCGCCGATCTCGTCCCCGCGCCCGGTGAAATCCGGAATCTCGACGCGGGCGCCGCGCCCGCGGGCGCGTTCCGCCGCCGCGGCGAGGCGCCGGATCGGCCGCACGATGGTTCCGGCGAGATAAAAGGAGAGAAGGACGGTGACGAGGAGCGCGCCGGTGAAAATGCGCAGCATTTCGAGCCGCACCTTCCTCAGCTCCGTCTCGATTTCGCCGCTTCCGGTCGACAGCAAAACCCCGCCCAGAACCTGCCGGTAGCGTTCGACGGGAACGGCGACGGAGATGACGAGCCCGCCCGTGCGCGGGTCGCGGCGGACGGCCGACCCCGTCTTGCCGCGCAGCGCCAGGATGACCTCGCCGAAATCCTCGGCCCTATGCGCGCCGCTGCCGGGATAAAGAGGGTAGCGCCCGCCATGAGGAAACAACCGGGCGATCCAATCATAGATGCGATCGGCAAAACCGAGCATGGGCTCGCTCGCTCTGGGCGGCGCCAAAGGCCGCACCCGCACCGTCCCGCCCGCGAGAAGAGCGCGGCTGTCGGCGATGAGGTTGCCTTCGGCGTCGAAAAGGCGGGCGCGGATGCGGGTCGGCGCGACGAGGCGGCGCATCATT
The DNA here is from genome assembly GCA_021790295.1 of Pseudomonadota bacterium. Lineage (GTDB taxonomy): Bacteria > Pseudomonadota > Alphaproteobacteria > ATCC43930 > CGMCC-115725 > AP-15. Next base: position 2,588 of record JAJYIC010000228.1, read on the forward strand.
TGCCGCGCGAGGTCCGGAAGGAGAACCTCTCCCTCGTCGACCGAGTCGAGAACCGCCCCCTGGTCGAGGGCGGCGCTGAAAATCTCGCCCTGGATCTTGAGCGAGTCGATCTCCTGGCCGATAAGGCTCGCCCGGTAGCGCCCGAGATAAAGCGCCCCGCCTGCGAGAAGGGCAAGAGCGAGAACATTGACGGCAAGAATCCGTCGCGTCAGAGGCGAGATCAAAAAGCGCCGCCCGCGCCGCGGCCGCAGGCGCCGGCCGAAAACGCGCAAACGCCATTTGCGCAACCGCCCGAAAAACCGCGATCCCGGCGGCTTTGGTGCCGATTCGGCGGGTTTAGCGGTCGCGGTATCGATAGCCGACGCCATAAAGGGTTTCGATCTGCCCGAATTCCGGATCGACGACCTTGAACTTCTTTCGCAGTCTTTTGATGTGGCTGTCGATGGTGCGGTCGTCGACGTAGATGTGCTCGCCGTAGGCCGCGTCCATCAACTGGTCGCGGCTTTTCACATGGCCGGGGCGGTGGGCGAGAGACTTCAAGATGAGAAATTCGGTGACGGTCAGCTCGACCGCTTCGGAGCGCCATGTGCAGAGGTGACGGCCCGGGTCGAGAACCAGTTGGCCGCGCACGATGGCCGGCTCGCCTTGCCCCTCTCCGCGGTCGCGCGCCAGTTCCTCGCGCCGCAAGAGCGCGCGGATGCGTTCGATCAGAAGCCTTTGCGAAAAGGGCTTCTTGATGTAGTCGTCGGCCCCCATCCTGAGGCCTAAAAGCTCGTCCACCTCGTCGTCTTTCGAGGTCAGGAAGATCACCGGAACATGGCCGTGCCGGCGCAGTTGGCTCAAAAGCTCCATCCCGTCCATGCGCGGCATCTTGATGTCGAGTACGGCGACATCGACCGGCTGGGCCGTCAGCCCCTTCAAAGCTTCGGCCCCGTCACTGTAGCAGCGCACGGAAAAGCCTTCCGCTTCAAGCGCCATCGACACCGAGGTCAGGATGTTGCGGTCGTCGTCGACCAGAGCGATGGTGTTCGCCACTTCGGAACCCCCCACTTCGCAGACGGCCTCAAGGCCGCGCCGAGGATGTTGTTCGCAAGAAATATGGCGTCGCGGTGGCCAACTGAAAGCAAGACCGTGGTGATTGTCGCAAATTGCTGCATCGGGCGGATGTGCGGCCTGCGACAGTGCGTTCGGCCCCGGTTTCCCCCTTGCCTCACGCGGCGGAGCTGACCCAATATAAAAGAACCGATGCCCGGCCGCGCGTTCTCTTCAAGTGCGGGGCCGTTCGGCAGGCGAGGGAGGAAGCGTTGGGTCAAGCGAGAAACTGGGGCTCGCAAAAGCCTCGTGTGGGGCTCAAGGCGCAGGGTATGCACCATCTGGGGCCCGTCCACTGGAACGAAACCGCCCCCCACCTTTACGAACACGCCGTTCGCCGCTCTGAAGGGGAACTCGGACTCGGCGGCAGTTTTGTCGCCCGCACCGGTGAACATACCGGACGCTCGCCCAAAGACAAATACATCGTCGAGGAACCGGGAACCAAGGACAGCGTGTGGTGGGGCGAGATCAACCAGCCCCTCGATCCCCGGCGCTTCGCAAGCGTTTTCGAGCGCATGCTCGCCTATCTTCAGGGGCGCGAACTTTTCGTCCAGGATCTTTATGCCGGCGCCGATCGCGCCTATCGCCTGCCGGTGCGCGTCGTCACCGACAGCGCCTGGCACAGCCTTTTTGCCCGCAACATGTTCATTCGCCCGCAGGAAGGCGAACTGGAGGGCTTCCGGCCTTCTTTTACGATCCTCCACGCGCCCGGCTTTCGCGCCGTTCCCAAAAGCGACCGCATCCGCTCCGAGGTCTTCATCCTCGTCAATTTTTCGAAGCGCCTCGTTCTGATCGGCGGCACCTCTTATGCGGGAGAGATCAAAAAGGCGGTTTTCGGCTATCTCAATTTCGTTCTGCCCGGGCGCGGCGTGCTGCCAATGCACGCCTCGGCCAATGTCGGCCCCAAAGGCGACAGCGCCATCTTTTTCGGTCTCTCGGGGACGGGGAAGACAACCCTTTCCGCGGATGGTGCGCGCAGCCTCATCGGCGACGACGAACATGGCTGGAGCGAGAACGGCCTCTTCAATTTCGAAGGCGGCTGCTACGCCAAGGTCATCGATCTTTCGCCGCGGGCGGAGCCG
>JAJYIC010000229.1:0-1496 GCA_021790295.1 Pseudomonadota bacterium
CAGAAGCTCGCCGATCCCGCCGTTGTTCATCATCAGCCAGGCGTCGCCGAGACGCGCCGCCCGTTTGAGGGACACCTCCGCCAACACTGCGAGATAAAGCGGAGGACCGCCCGGGCGCACCGGTTTGACCCCGATCCCCGCGTCCTCGACCGTGTAAAACCGGCCCTTGTGGCTCACCCTCTCTTCGCTCCAAAGGCGGCGCATGAGGAGGATCGCTTCGTTGAAGCGCGGCGCGCGTTCGGCAAGAGGGATCCCGAACGCGGTGAATTCCACCGCGCGGTAGCCGAGGCCGAGCCCGAGGATGTAGTTGCCGCCGGTCAGGACGTCGAAGGTGGCGGCTTCCTCGGCCACATGCACCGGGTTCAAGGGCGGAAGGATGAGGATGTTGGGGCCGATCGTCATGCCTTCGGCCTCGGCCGCGACAAAGCCCATAAAAGGCGCGAGCTGCAGCATCTGCATCGGCTGGGTGAGCCAATGATGCGGGAACCAGAGAGAGGCAAAACCGGACTCGCGCGCCGCGCGCAGTTGCGCCCGGATCTCCGGGATCCGCTCCCTCATTCGGACGCCTTCAGGGAATTGCGTGTTGACAAAAAGACCGAGTTTCATCGCCGCCCTTCTCCTTCCCTCGGGCTTTGCGGAGCTTACTCCAGCCGCTTGCGGTTTGGCTCATCTCCTTCCAGAGGCTGGCAAAGGGGCGGCGACAAGGCGCGAGGGTGGGCGGCGCCGACCATCCCAAAATCGAATGCTCAGATGACGCCTGCCGATGCTGGACAGACGGCGAGACGTAGGCAGGGCTAGGGGAGGTTCGGGGTCCTGAAAGTGTACGGAACGTTTCGGCTGACTGTGTTGACCCAGCCCAGCGCATCTCGTGAATATGACGCCCACGGGCCGATCGTCTTCTTAGTGTGCAATCGAACCGACCAGGCGTAGGAGGTATTCGGTTTGAGCTTGTACTCGACTTTGTAAGAAGTCGTAGCAAGCCCGGCGCGGCAATATAGAAGAGTACCCCAGGGGGTGATCGTCCCGCCGGTCAGCCAGCTCTTGGTTTTACTCTTCTCCCACACCCCGGTTCTATCCCAGATGCACAGGTCCCAGGTCGCCTGCGGCCCCAGGGAGTTCTCCCATCTGAGTACCGGCTGCAAACTGTCAACCACCGGGTCTGCCAACGACCCCGCCATCGGCCCACTAACCACCCCGGCCAGCTCCGGCAGCTGCGGAGAAATGATTTTTGGTCCCTGCGTCTGCGGCGAGAGCGGAACGCAACTAGCCGCTACAACGGCACCGACAAGGACTACCAAGGGAAGAGCGCGGTGACGGCTCGATCGAAAGCGCATTCCCGACTCCAGTACGGACGACGCTCACCCGAGATTCGCCGGATACGCGACGGTCTCGGGCCAGAATCGCGCTTCTGGCCGCCTTGGGCAACCACAAACTCGCCGCCGCCGCGAGAAAAGGGGTTCGAAGCCGGCGGCTGACAGCGGCCCAACCCTGAAACC
>JAJYIC010000229.1:1506-4723 GCA_021790295.1 Pseudomonadota bacterium
TCTTCCCTCATTGCCCGGAGCACTTGGCCCAGCGCCACTCATGCCGGAGCTGGCGGCGTCCGCAACCGGGCGATAAGCGACAGAATTTCCTGGAACATCTGCCGTGGAACCACGACCGCGGTCCGATCGAACGTCACCTAGCGCCCGCCGCCGACCACCTTCGCGCCGATCTTGATCGGCTTGTCGCGCAGGCCGGTCAGCGGCTCCGCCGTTTTCGGCATCGCCAGCGTCCGCATAAAATTGCCAAGGTTACAGTGAAGAGCATGAAGCTGGAGGCGAACCGCGTTGGCGGCGAAGGAGCGGCAGGACAGGCGGGTCCACTTCACCGCCCCTTGCCCTCTTTGATGGACTGCTCGCAGGTGCCGCGGCGGTTGAAGAAGGCAACGACCCGCTCTTCCGGCCGCGCCAGGTTGGTGACGATAAAGCCGACGCGCGGATAAAGCTCGCCGGGATGCGACTCGATCTTGGCCACCACCCGGCGGGGCTTTCCTCCTATTGACAAAATAGCAATATTATTTTATAATGTATCCTTTTTCGCAACAGAGGGCGCGGCCGCGCCGAAGGAACATAAATGCCTGCTGATTCCCTGCAGAAGCAGGCGGAACGGAATGCGAAAGGTCAGTTCGCCAAAGGCGCCTCGGGCAATCCGGCGGGGCGCCTCCGCGGCACCCGCAATCGCGCAACGATGCTCACTGAGCAACTCCTCGACGGCGCTTCGCGCCGGCTCGCCGAAAAAGCCGTCGAGATGGCGCTTGCAGGCGATGCGGCCGCCTTGCGGCTGTGCATGGAGCGCATCATCGCCCCGCGCCGCCACCGCCCTACCGCCTTTGCCCTGCCCCCACTCGAGACCGCCGCCGATCTCGCCCCGGCGCTCTCCGCGATCGCGCAAGCGGTCGGCGAAGGTTTGCTCTCGACCGCCGAGGCGTCCGAGCTCTCGCAACTCGCCGACAGCTTTATCCGGGCGCTCGAAGCGGGAGAGTTGGAGGCCCGCTTGCAGCGTCTCGAAAACGCCAATGGCATCCTCGCCTAGTGGCGCGATGCCAACGGATGATTCCCATCCGTTGGCTCTATCGCACCACCAACATTTTGACCTGGTGGGCCGACTCACCAAACGCTTGGGAACCAAGCGTTTGGATCGGACCACTAGAGCCCGGCTGCGCCGGCGCCTTGAGGCCCTGACGAAGGCCGTCCGGCGGGCGGTGGAGCGCCGCGAGGCCTTGCGCGAAAAGGCGAAAGCCGCGGCCTCTATCGGCGCCGCGCTCGCCCGGGCCGGGATCGACCCGGCGGAAATCTCGGCTTTGCGCCTCATTGCCGGCGCCGAGAGCGAGTTGGCCCGCATCGGCGATTCGCCCCGGTTGCAAAAGGCCGACGCCCTCTTTGCCGCGGATCATCCGCGCCCCCCTTCGGCAGGAAGCCTCTCTCAGCGAGCCGGCCTGCGCGCGCCCTCGTTCGCGGGCCTTCCGCCGCCCGATCCCGGCGCCTCTCTTCTCGACTGGTACGCCTGGTCTCTCGCCGCGAAAAAGCCGCCCCGCAAAGCGCCGACCCCTCGCGCGGCGGCGTTGGGGCGCGGTTGAAGAGAAGCCTTTAGAGCCTCATATGCCCCATTGCCCCGCCAAAAGCGGGGTTTCTGCGAAAGGCGGCCGGTCGCGATGACCCTCAAACTTCCTCTTGGGCGGGCGATTCTTGTTGCCGCGCTCTTTTGCGCTGCGCTCCCGGCTTTCCCTCCCGCTGCCACTGCCGCCGTTGCCGGCGCCCCGCAGCCCGGCAAAGACGAGAGCGCGACGCTCGACCGGGTTGCGGCCTACCTCAACGGCATCCACACGATGACCGCCCGTTTCCAGCAGATCGCCGCAAACGGCGGCGTCGCCACCGGCAGCCTGTGGCTCCAACGGCCCGGCCGGATGCGTTTTCAATACGACCCTCCTTCGCCCGTTCTCCTTATCGCCGACCGATTCTATGTCTACTACATCGACCGCAAGCTCGAAGAGATGCAACAGGTCGGGCTGCAATCGACCCCGGCATGGTTTCTTTTGCGCGACCATATCCGTTTCGGCGGCGGCGTCCGCGTCACCCGTTTCGAGCGCGGCGCAGGGGTCTTGCGCGTCAGCCTCGTCGAAGGGAAGAAGCCTTCTCTCGGCACCCTGACGATGGTGTTGAGCGAGCATCCTCTCGCCTTGCGCGGCTGGACGATCGTCGATGCGGAAGGCAAAAAGACGACGGTGTGGATTGCGAACCCGCAGTTTGGTATGGCGCTCGACCCCAAGCTGTTCCAGTATCGCAGTCCCTTCCGCAATCCGCACAACAGCCAATAGACCGGCGCTCCTCGCGATGTTTACCGATACCCTGCCGCTTGTCGGCATTGCCGCCTGCCTGCGGACGATCAACGAACGCCCCCTTCATGCCGTCAGCGAACGCTATACCCTCGCCGTCGTCGAGGCCTGCGGCTCGGTGCCGATCCTTCTCCCTGCGGTCGGCGCCGCAATCGAGGTTTCAAGGCTTCTCGACGGCCTCGACGGGCTGCTTTTGCCGGGCAGCCCTTCCAATGTCGAACCCCGGCACTATGGCGGCGCGCCTAGCGCCAGCGGGACATTGCACGATCCCGCGCGCGATGCGACCACCCTACCCCTCATCCGCGAAGCCGTGCGCCGCGACCTTCCGGTCCTGGCGATCTGCCGCGGCATCCAGGAGCTCAATGTCGCCCTCGGCGGAAGTTTGCATCAGAGGGTGCACGAACTTCCGGGCCGTCTCGACCACCGCGCGCCGCAAGGGGTGACCAACGAGGAACGATACGCCCCGGTGCACGCCGTCCGCTTGACCCCGGGCGGGGTTCTGGCGGCCCTCGCCGGGAGCGCCGAGGTGATGGTCAATTCGGTCCACGCCCAGGGCATCGACCGCCTCGCAACGGGGCTTTTTGTCGAAGCCGTCGCCGCCGACGGACAGATCGAAGGGGTGAGCCTTCTAGAGGCCCGGTTTGTCGTCGGCGTGCAGTGGCATCCGGAGTGGAAGCCGCTTGAAAACCCGTTCTCCCGCGCCCTCTTGGCCGCTTTCGGAGAGGCTTGCCGCAGCCGCCGTGCGGCGGTTCTCACCACCGGCCGCGCGGCCTGAGGTTCCACCAAAGACCATGCGTTTTTGCCGTTCCAGCTATGCACGAATGTCTGGTTACTTTCCCGGCGCCTCACCCCAATTCAAACCTCCAGAAGCGGAGAGAGCATAGGCT
>JAJYIC010000230.1 GCA_021790295.1 Pseudomonadota bacterium
ACCCTCGGTCCCATCCTCGGCGGCTATCTCACCGAGACCTATTCCTGGCACGCGATGTTTCTCGTCAATGTCGTCCCCGGCGTCGCCGTCGCCGCGGCAGTGTGGACGCTGATAGATATAGACAAACCCGATTTCTCTCTCTTGCGCCGTTTCGACGTGTTGGGTCTCGTGCTGATGGCCGTCTTTCTCGGCACCCTTCAGTATGTGCTTCAGGAAGGGGCGCGCTGGGACTGGTTCGCCGACCGCACCATCACCTGGACGATCGCGGTCTGCGCGGTGACGGGCCTTCTCTTCCTCTCGCGCGCTCTTTCATACCGGCAGCCGATCATTGATCTGCGGACTTTCGTCAATCGCAATTTCGCGCTCGGCGTCTTTTACTCTTTTGTCATTGGCACAGGGCTTTACGGCGCCACCTATCTCGTGCCGTTGTTCTTGATGGAGGTGCGCGGCTACAACAGCCTGGAGATCGGGCTGACGGTATTCGTCACCGGCGCGAGCCAAATGGCGGTCTCGCCTTTCACCAATCTTCTCGCGCGCTGGCTCGACCTGCGCATCATGCTGGCGATCGGCATGGCGCTCTTTGTCCTCGCCATGGTCCTCAATGCGAGCCTCACGGACGAGGCGGGTTTCGAGCAGCTTCTGGTCCCGCAAGCGGTGCGCGGCGTCGCTCTCATGTTCTGTTTTTTGCCGGCGAACATGATCGCTCTCGGCAGCCTGTCGCCGGAAAGGCTCAAAAACGGGGCGAGCCTTTACAACCTCCTGCGCGATCTCGGCGGGGCGTTCAGCATTGCCGCGATCGGCACTCTGATGAACGACCGGCTTCATTTCCACTGGAACCGGCTTATCGAAGCGATCAACCCGGCGCGCCCGCCGGTCGAGCAGTTCCTCGCCCAACAATCGCTGCGCCTCTCCGCCCGCATCCCCGGAGACCCCGGCCACGCCGCGCTTCAGCTTCTTGCCGGCCTCGTCGAGCGCCAGGCTCTGACCTTGACCTTTAACGACCTTTTGCTCCTTCTCGCGGTCGGCTTTGCTTTCGGGCTCCTTCTCATCCCTTTTCTCGAAAAGCCGCATTTGCGGCTGCGGGCGGAGCCTTCCTAAGGGCCTACTCGGCGCTTTCGCTGCGCCCCTGGAGCCAATCCTCGATGAGGCGCCGCGCGATCGAATCGCGGCGGGGAAGGCGAAAGCCGTCGTCATCAGGGTGGGCGATAAGCCAGTCGCGGGCAAACCAGCGCGCCTCTTCGAGTTCGGCCTTGTCGACCTTGAGTTCGGTGCCGCGCGCCTCGGCGTAAAAGCCGAGCATGATGTTTGCCGGAAAAGGCCAGGGCTGGGAGGAATGGTAGCGGACGGCGGAGACCTCGATCCCGGCTTCCTCGAAGACCTCGCGCGCGACCGCGTCTTCGAGGCTTTCGCCCGGTTCGACAAAGCCCGCGAGGGTCGAATACATGCCGCGCGGGAAATGCTTCTGATGCGCGAGAAGGGCTTGGTCGCCGTGACTGACGAGCATGATCACGGCCGGGTCTGTGCGCGGAAAATGGAGGGTGTCGCAGCCCGTGCAGCGGCGCACGTGGCCCGCTTCCTCGCTTTTCGTCGCGCTGCCGCAAAGACCGCAAAAGCGCGACCGCGAATGCCAGAAAAGCATCGCCCGGGCAAAGGCAAGAAGCGCCCCTTCGCGCCGTTCGAGAAGGGCGCCGACCTGACGCAGATCGGTAAAGGCGAGCTTTCCCGCCTCGAGCCCTAACGCGCCGAGCGCCGGCATTGCGAGCGCGTCGAGAGGGGCTTCGAGGTGCGAAAGATCGAGAGCAAAATGCGCTTTTTCTTCGAAGAGACCAAGAAAGACAACCTCGCCTCGCCCGAGACCCTCTTCGCCGCCAAAATGCCCGTTGGCGAGCGCAGAGGCAAACCCTCGACCGGGAAGCGTCACGGCGCGGGGGCCCGCTTGCGAGGTTTCGAAGACGAGGTTCCGGCTGCGCCAGACCGGGATGAAATGGCTCGAAGCGTCGGCGAGACGCTCGCGGATCCATTCGCCGTTGCGGCGCTGAAGCCCGGCGCGCTCGAAGCCGGGAAAGGCGTAGAAATTGGCGGCGCGCATCGGCGAAAAGTGACACATGGGGCAGCCCCCCGGCAAGACGCCGGGAAGACGCCGGCAAAAGGCGCAGGCGGGGAATTGCCCGCAGCCTTGCGGAAGCTGTTATAGTGGCGTGGGAGACCGGCGGCGGACAGGCCTCTCGCCAACCCGGTCAGGTCCGGAAGGAAGCAGCCGTAACGAGTCGCGGCCTGGGTCGAATGTTCGGTCTCCCACCCTCGATAGGGCGAGCCCCTGAGCGATATGCGCGATATGAGCGATCCTTCGGCCCCTTACCGCGTCCTCGCCCGCAAATATCGCCCGCTCTCTTTCGCCGGCCTTATCGGCCAGGAAGCGATGGTGACAACGCTTCGGAATGCGATCCTTTCCGGGCGGCTCGCTCATGCCTTCATCTTTACCGGCGTGCGCGGAGTCGGCAAGACGACGACCGCCCGCATCCTCGCCCGCGCTCTCAATTGCGTCGGCCCCGACGGATCGGGCGGGCCGACCCCCGAACCTTGCGGGGTGTGCCCCCATTGCCGCGCCATAGGCGAAGACCGCCATGTCGATGTGATCGAGATGGATGCGGCCTCGCGCACCGGGGTCGAGGATATTCGCGAACTGACCGAAGGGGTGCGCTACCGCCCGGTTTCGGCCCGCTCCAAGGTCTACATCATCGACGAAGTTCACATGCTCTCGAAAAACGCCTTCAACGCCCTTTTGAAGACGCTCGAAGAGCCTCCGCCCGATGTCAGGTTCCTGTTCGCGACGACCGAAGCGGGAAAGGTCCCTTTGACCGTGCTCTCGCGCTGCCAGCGTTTTTCTCTGCGGCGCGTTCCGGTCGAACTTTTGCGGCGTCATTATGAAGAGATCGCCGCGGCGGAAGGGATCACGACCGAGCCTGCCGCGCTTGCCCTTATCGCCCGCGCCGCCGACGGCTCGGTTCGCGACGGGCTTTCGCTGCTCGATCAGGCGATTGCGCTCGGGGGAGGCGCGGTCAGCGAAAAGGCGGTGCGGGAGATGCTCGGCACGCTTGACGAGGGCCTCGCCTGCAGCCTTTTCGAAAGCGTTTTGCGCGGGGACGCGGGTGCTGCGATCCTTCTCTTGCGCCGTTTTTACGAAGAGGGCGGCGACCCTTTGATCGCCCTTCAGGAGCTTCTTTCCCTGACGCATCTCGTCACCCGTTTGAGGCTTTCGCCCGAGGCCGCAGAGGCGCAGGAGTTGGGGGCCGAAGAGCGTTCGCGCGCCTTGGCGCTCTCGAAGGCGCTGTCGATGCCGGTCCTCGCCCGCGCCTGGCAGATGCTTTTGAAAGGCCTTTCGGAAGTGGAGGGGGCCCCGGTCCCGTTGCAGGCGGCCGAGATGGTTCTCGTGCGCCTTTCTTATGTCGCCGATCTGCCGACCCCGCAGGAACTGATTGCGGCCGTGGCCGGCAGCTCCGCTTTGCCCGGCGCGGAGGCGACCGCCCCGCCGGCGGCGGGGAAGAGGGAAGCGGCCGCAGCCGCTACCCTGCGTGAAAGCGGCCCTGCGGCCGCTCTCGGCCTTGCCGAGCCCGTTGCCGAAGAGGCGACGGGGTTGCGGCCGATGCCGCAAAGCTTTGCCGATCTTCTCGTCCTTTGCGAGGAAAAGCGCGAAGCGGTGTTGCGTTTCCAGCTCGCCCGTTACGTCCACCTCGTTCATTACGAGCCGGGACGCATCGAGTTCCGCCCTGCCGAAGGGGCGCCGCAAAATCTCGCCAACCGCCTCGGAGAGCTTTTGCGCGCGTGGACGGGCAGGCGTTGGGTTGTCGCCGTCTCCGGAGCCGAAGGGGCGCCGACGCAGAAGGAAGAGGAAGAGAGGGAAGGGCGCGAACGCAAAGCCGAGATCGCGGCCCATCCGCTCGTCCAGGCGGTCTTGGAGACGTTTCCGGGAGCGGCGTTGACGGCGGTGCGAGAGCGGTTTGCAGAGGGCGGTTGCGCTCAAAAGGCGCCTTTGAGTTCGAGCGAGGAAAGCGGCGGCAAGGAAAGCGAGGAGGCATGAAGAATCTCGCCCAGCTGATGAAACAGGCTCAGGCGATGCAGGAAAAGATGGCCGAACTCGAGACCGCGCTCGAGGCTTTGGAGATCAATGGGAACTCGGGCGGCGGCCTTGTCAGCGTTACCCTCAACGGCAAGGGCGCTCTCAAAGGGGTCAAGATCGACAAAAGCCTCGCCGAACCGCAGGAGATCGAGGTTCTCGAAGACCTCATCGTCGCGGCTTTCGAGGATGCGCGGCAAAAGGTCCAGGCTTATGCCGAGGCGGAAATGCAAAAATTGACGGGCGGGCTCTCGCTTCCGGGCGGCTTCAAGCTGCCGTTCTGAAAAGGCGGGCCGGCACCCGTTTCGAGCGCTTCATGTCCGAACTCGACACCCTTATAGGGCTTCTCGCCAAGCTTCCGGGGCTCGGGCCGCGCTCGGCGCGCCGCGCCGCCCTTCATCTTCTCAAACGGCGGGAAAGCCTTCTCGAACCTCTTGCGAAGGCGCTCGGCGAGGCGGCGGAGGCGATCCGCACCTGCACCCTTTGCGGCAACCTCGATACGCGGGAGCCTTGCGCCATCTGCGGCGATCCGGAAAGGGATCAAAGCCTCATCTGCGTCGTCGAGGATCTCGCCGATCTTTGGGCGCTCGAATGT
>JAJYIC010000231.1 GCA_021790295.1 Pseudomonadota bacterium
ACTTTGCGTTTGGCCCTCGATCTTGCCGCAGAGCTGACCGGCTTTCCCCGCCATCTCTCCCAGCACGTCGGCGGTTTTGTCATCACCCGAGAGCCTTTGTGCGAACTCGTCCCGATCGAAAACGCGGCGATGAAAGGGCGCACCGTCATCGAATGGGACAAGGACGATCTCGACGCGCTTCGCATTCTGAAGATCGACATCCTCGCCCTCGGCATGCTGACATGCATCAAAAAGGCTTTCACCCTGATCGAGCGTCACGAGAAGTGGCCCATCGATCTCGCGAGCGTGCCCGCCGAAGAGCCCGAAGTTTACGCCATGCTTTGCCGCGGCGATTCTCTCGGCGTCTTTCAGGTCGAAAGCCGCGCCCAGATGACGATGCTGCCACGCCTCAGACCGCGGCAGTTTTACGATCTCGTCATCGAGGTTGCGATCGTGCGTCCGGGCCCGATCCAGGGCGATATGGTTCACCCCTATCTGCGCCGCAGAAGCGGGCGCGAGGCGGTTGTCTATCCTTCGCCGGAACTCTTCCGGGTTTTGGGGAAGACCTTGGGGGTGCCGCTTTTCCAGGAGCAGGCGATGCGGATCGCCATCGTCGCCGCCGGCTTTAGCGCCGAAGAAGCCGACCGCCTGCGTCGCGCCATGGCGACCTTCAAAAAGGGCGGCGAGATCCATTGTTTTCGCGAAAAGTTTATCGCCGGAATGGCCGCGCGCGGTTATGAGCGCGATTTCGCGGAACGGTGTTTCGGCCAGATCGAAGGGTTCGGAACCTACGGTTTTCCCGAAAGCCACGCGGCGAGCTTTGCCCTTCTCGTTTATGTCTCGGCCTGGATCAAATGCCGTTATCCCGCGATCTTTGCCTGCGCTTTGCTCAACAGCCAGCCGATGGGGTTTTACGCGCCGGCGCAGATCATCCGCGATGCGCAGGGGCATGGGGTCGAGGTTTTTCCCGTCGATGTCAATGCCAGCCTTTGGGAGTGCACGCTCGCGGAAGGTGCCGGCTGCGAGCCGGCAAAAGGGCCGGCGCTGCGCCTTGGTTTGCTAGAGGTCAAAGGGCTCGCCAAGGCCGACGCCGAAAGGCTCATCGCATCGCGCCCTCGGGGAGGCTATGGCGACCTTTGCGCGCTGGTGCAGAAAAGCGGGCTTTCGCGCGCGGCCTTGGAACGCCTCGCCGAAGCCGATGCGTTCGGCTCTTTGGGGCTCGACCGGCGCGAAGCCTTGTGGGCGGTAAAAGGGCTCTGCGAAGGGGCGCCTCTGCCGCTTTTCGCCGCCGCGTGGGAAGGCGCATTTAGAGGGCGGGAAGCCGCCGAAAAGGGCGCGATCGCGCTTTTGCCGCGGATGCCTTTGGGGGAACATGTCGCCTGCGATTACGAAAGCCTCGGCCTCAGTCTCAAATCCCACCCTCTTGCTTTTCTGCGCGCGGAACTTGCGCGCGAAGGCAGGGTGAAAGCGGCCGAACTTGCCCGGATCGAAGCGGGCAGCCGCATCGCGCTTGCCGGGATCGTTCTCCTGCGCCAGCGCCCGGGGAGCGCCAAAGGCGTCGTTTTTATCACCATCGAGGACGAGACCGGGGTTGCCAATCTGATCCTCTGGCCTTCCGTTTTCGAAGCTTTCCGCCGCGTCGCGATGGGCGCCCGTCTTCTCGGCTGCAAAGGCCGCCTGCAAAAGGAGGAAGGAGTGATCCACATTGTCGCCGAGCGCCTCGAAGACCTGACGGGCCGGCTTGGCGTTTTGCGCGGGAGCGAGAGCGGCAGGGCCTCAAAAACGCCTTCTTCCTTCGCCCGCGCCTCCCTCACGCCTGCCGCCGGGCGCGCCAAAAGATGAAGGCAAAAAGCGCAAGGTCGAGAAGAAAACCGAAAGGATGGTTGCTAAAAGACACCACCAGAAACTGGGCGCCGTAAAGCCCGAGGGCGGCAAGGCGCTCGCCGCGGGAGGATCCGCGTTCCCCAACGTCGGCAGCGAGGAAGGCTGCGGCGACAAGCAGAACGATCATGTCGTAAAGGAAAAGATAGGGACTGACGAGAAGCGAAGCCGTCGCCGCCGCGGCCGCCTTCAGGCGATAGCTTGCCCCGCTGCGCCACAGAATTGCGACGAGGCCCGCCGCCGCCAAAGCGACGGCGATCTGCACATAAAGGGCGCCGAGAGGGGCCATCCCGAGATGGCGAAGGAGAACGTAAAGGGATTGGATCTTCCCCGAAGGCATGCGGGCGAGAAAGGCCGAGGTGGTGCGGTAGGAGAGCGCCGCCGGAAAGGCGCGCCAAACCTGCGGCCCAAAGGCGAGAAGGGAAGAAAGCGCAAGCAGCCCAGCCGAGGCCGCCGCGCCCATAAGCGCGCGCCAGCGGCCGGAGGCGAGAAGGGCCAAAGGCAGAACCAGGACGAATTGCGGCTTATAGGTCAAACAGCCGATAAGGCCTCCGGCGACAAAAGGCTGCCGTTCGAGAAGGACGAGCGCGGCGCCGAAAAGCGAGGCGGTCAAGGCGCCGTTCTGGCCAATGGCGGCGTTGAAGACGAGAAGAGGCGAGGCAAGGGTCGCGACGACCGCGGCGCGCTCCGGCAGGATCCTATAGATCGCCCGCAACAGCCCGAAAAGGGTTGCCGCCTGCCAGAGGAAAAAGGCAGAGGCGTAAGGGAAAAGCGCGACGAGCGCCGCGGCAAGGAAAAAAACAGGCGGATAAGGCCAAGGGTAATAAAAACGGCTCGGACCAAGAAAAGCCTTTTGAACCGCGGCAAAGGCTTTGAAATCGTAAGCCTCTGCGGCATGGCCTTGGAGCGCCTCTTTGCCGGCAAGCCACATCGGCGTGAAATCCTCGATGAGAGGCTTGCCGTTCTCCTTGAGGATCCACCAGCCGGTCTTGTAAAGCCCGGCGAAGATGACGGCGTAGATCGCCACCACGACCAGACCCGAGAGTTCGACGCGCCGGCGCCAGACCGTTTCCGTTGTTGCAGAAGAGGGGCACATTCGCAGGCTTTTGTTCATCGCGCCACAGGGGGCGCCACAGGGGGCGCCAAAGGGGGCGCCAAAAGCCGCGAATGTTGCGCAGGGGTTTTCGCGCCTTTACATGGGCGGCGCCTGACCCTAAAGAGGAACCCCGGCAAACCGGCAACAAAAACGCCGCAACAGACGGGCGGTTGAACGCGTGATCCCGCGAGGGGAGTGCGGTCAGAGCGATGGCGGAGCTTGCAGTCTCTACACAAGGGCGAAGCCGTTTGGCGCTGTCGCTGCCGCTTCTCTTCGGGCTTCTCGTCTACGCCGTCACACTCGTGCGCGCAAAGCATATTCTCGGCGATCCCGACACCTATTGGCACATCGTTCTCGGCAACTGGATCATCGCCCATCGGGCGGTGCCGCATGAGGATCTCTGGTCCTACACAAAGGCGGACGCGCCCTTTGTGCCGATGGAATGGCTTGCCGAGGTGATCATCGCCGGATTTTACAATCTTCTCGGCTGGGGAGGGCTCGCCGGGATGGCGGCGCTTGCGGCCGCGGCGGCATTGGCGCTGCAACTGCGTCTTCTCTTGCGCCACCTTTTGCCGGTCCATGCGCTGATGGTGGGGGCGCTTTCCTGGATGATGATTGTCGGGCACATCCTCGCGAGACCGCATATTTTCAGCCTGCCGATCATGGTCGCATGGAGCGCGGCGCTCCTCGCCGCGCGGGACGGGGAACGGCCGCCCTCGCCCTGGCTTTTGCCGTTGATGGCGCTGTGGGCCAATCTTCACGCGAGCTATCTTTTGGGGCTCGGGCTTTCGGGCCTCTTTGCCCTCGAGGCCGTTCTCGCCGCCCCGGACTGGCCGGGCCGTGTAAGGGCCGCCCGGGGCTGGGGTCTTTTTTGCGTTTTGGCCTTCCTCGCGGCGCTCCTCACCCCTTACGGCGTCTGGAGCCTCCTCCAGCCTTTGAAACTGTTGCGGATGCACTTTGCTCTGGCAATCTTGTCGGAATGGCAAAGCCCGAATTTCGAAAATTATCAACCGCTCGAATTGTGGATCCTGCTTTTCGCCGCCGTCGCCTTTACCCTTTCCTGGCGTCTGCCGGCGATGCGCCTTCTGATGGTTCTATTCCTTTTGCACATGGCGCTCGCGCACCGGCGCAATGTCGAGGTTTTGGGTCTGGTGGGGCCGTTTCTTTTGGCTCCCGCCCTTTTCCCCAAGCTCGAAAACCGGCCGGGAGAAGGGCGCCTGCTTTCTTTTCTCGACCGCTCGATGGCCGAACTCGGCAAGCCTGCGAGCGCGTTCGGGACCCTTCTCGCGAGCGTGCTTTTCATTCTCGTTACCCTCGCCGGCCTGCCGCCGCGGCGCCTTCGCCACGGCGAGGGCGACATCACGCCCGCCGCCGCCCTTGCCGTGGCCGCGGTGCATGGCGTCAAAGGGCGCGTTCTCAATGATTATTCGTTTGGCGGCTATCTGATTTTCCGCGGCATCAAGACATTCATCGACGGGCGCGCGGATTTTTATGGAGATCCTTTCATCAGACGCTATTACGATGCGGTCAATCTGGTCGATGACAGCCTGCCGAAACTTTTGGAAAAATATCACATAACCTGGATTCTGCTGCAGCCGCGCGAGCCTGCGGTGCGATTGATCCCGCTTCTTCCCGGCTGGCGGCAGATTTACGCGGACAAGATTGCGGTTCTCGACGTTCGCGAGAACGCCCGCAAACGCTGACCCCTCAGAACGGTATCGCCGCGGCGGGCACGGGGCCGGAA
>JAJYIC010000232.1 GCA_021790295.1 Pseudomonadota bacterium
CCGGGCCTTTCGCCGGGCTCGCTTCGCTTTTGGGGCTCGGATGGCTCGCAGTCCTCCTCTACATCGATTCGGTGGTTTCCCCGGCCGGGACCGGCATCATCTACAGCACCACGACCGCGCGCGTGCTTTATGCGATCGGCAAGGAAGGGCTGATGGGAAGCTTTCTTGCAACGCTCAACGAAAACGGCGTGCCGGTTGTCGGCCTCTTCATCACGTTCGTCGGCGGCGCCCTCTTCCTTCTTCCCTTTTCCTCCTGGCAGAAGATCGTCACCTTCATCTCCTCGGCGGTTGTGCTCTCTTACGGAATCGGGCCAGTCGTCCTCCTCACATTGCGCCGGACAATGCCGATCGGAGAGCATCCGCGGCCGCTCGCGATCACCGCGCCTTGGCTCATCGGAGGGCTGTCGTTCATCATCTCCAACCTCATCATCTATTGGAGCGGCTTCAGCACGGACAACTGGCTCTTTGGATTGCTCGCCGTTCTCTTCGTCATCTACCTTCTCTACGAACTCGTCGCTACGGGCGGGCTCCGACATCTTGAATGGCGCGGCGCCTGGTGGCTCATCCCCTATTTCTTCGGCATGTGGCTTCTGACCTTTCTCGGCCCCAAAGATCTGGTCGGGGGCGCAAGCGTCATCCCTTATCCCTGGGATTTGCTGGTGGTCGCGGGTTTCAGCATCGTCATCATGATTCTCGCCGTGGCGAGCGGCATCCCCGATCCCGAGGAGGCGCGGGCGACCATCCTCGCCGCCGAACCGGAGCTTCTGGGCCCCATCTCGGCGCCTTAGCCGCGGCGGCACGCACGCGCTCGATTGAAGGCCGGCTTTGACGGAGCGCGGCCCCTTTCAGATGACTCCCGCGGCGATATTGACCGCGAGCGCAAGGATCACCGTGTTGAAGAGGAAGCCGATCAGCCCGTGTACCGTCGCAACCCGGCGCAGGGTGCGACTCGTGATCTGCACGTCGGAAACCTGGAAGGTCATGCCGAGGACGAAGGCGAAATAAAGGAAATCGAGATAGTCGGGGTGGGCCTCGCGCGGGAATTCGAGCCCGCGGGCGAGCGTGCCGTCCTCGCCGCGGGCGCAGAATTCGTGGGCATAGCGGTAGGCGAAGGTCACGTTGGTCATGAGCCAGGAGCAGGCGAGCGTCAGCGTGACGAGCAGCAGATAGAGGGTGTTGTGTCCCTTCTTCTGGCTGAGGCCCGAGAACTCGAGGATGGCGATGAAGCTCATGACCGTGCCGAGGAGCACCAGGGCGAAGAGGGTCCACTCGCCCTCTTCCTGTCGCGCGGCATCCGCCGCGATGTCCGAGTGGTCGGCGCGGCTGAAGTGGTGGGCGGCCAGGATGAGGAATGCCCCGACGGCGATGTCCCAGCCGAGGACGGCACGGGTCGGCGCCGGCAATCGCCAAGGCAGGAACGGTGCCGTGACCAGCCCTATGGAGAAGGCCGCGAAAAGCTGGGGTCTGCCGCACAGGATGCGGATGACCAAAGGCCTCGGCATCGTCGTGGTGTGTCTCCGCTTGGGTCCGTTTGCCGAGAGCGATAGGGGAAAAGAGGCCTCGCGTCTAGAAGCGCTCTTTGACGGAATACGCGCGTGAGCGCATAGGAGACCGATGAACCCGAGAAAGCGTCCCAAACCGCTCGTTCTGACGATCCTCGACGGCTGGGGCGAACGCGAGGCTCTTCCCGACAACGCGATAGAAACGGCAAAGACGCCGGTTTGGCACCGGCTTCTCGCGTCCTCGCCACACAGCGAGCTTGAAGCCAGCGAGCATTTTGTCGGCCTTCCCGACGGGCAGATGGGGAATTCCGAGGTCGGACACACCAATCTCGGCGCCGGCCGCCTCGTCCTTCAGGATCTGCCGCGTATCGACGCGGCGATTGCGCGGGGCGAAGTCGCCTCGCTCCCGGCTCTCAAAGATTTTATCGAAAGGCTCAAGGAAAGCCGCGGCACGGCGCATATTTTGGGGCTCCTCTCTCCAGGCGGCGTTCATTCCCACCAGGACCAGATCGCGGCATTCGCCCGCATCCTCGCCTCTTCGGGCGTGCCCGTCGCCATCCATGCCTTTCTCGACGGGCGCGATACGCCGCCCAAATCGGCCCTCTCTTATCTCGATAAATTTCTCGCCGACCTGCGCGGCGCCGGGTCTCTCGAGATAGCGACGGTCGGCGGCCGCTACTTTGCGATGGACCGCGACCGCCGCTGGGAGAGAATCGAAAAAGCCTTCTGCGCGATCCTCCTCGGCGAAGGGGAGAGAGCAGAGAACCCTTTCGAGGCGGTCGCGGCCGCCTACGGGCGCGGCGAAAGCGACGAGTTCGTGCGCCCGACCGTTATCGCCCGTTATGCCGGAATGAAGGACGGCGACGGCCTCTTTCTCGCGAATTTTCGCGCCGACCGCGTCCGCGAGATCGCCTCGGCGCTTCTCGACCCGGATTTTGCCGGTTTCAGACGCGCCAAAACGGTTCGATTCGCCGCCGCGATCGGCCTCGTCGAATATTCGGCAGAGCTCAATGCGCACCTCAAGACGCTCTTTCCCGCGCAAGATCTTTCGGACACTTTCGGCGAAGTCATCGCGAAAGCGGGGTTGCGGCAGCTGCGCATCGCGGAGACCGAGAAATACGCGCACGTCACCTTTTTCTTCAACGGCGGGCGCGAGACCCAATTCCCGGGAGAAGAGCGCATTCTCGTCCCGTCACCGAAAGTCGCAACCTACGACCTGAAGCCCGAGATGTCGGCCGATGAGGTCACCGACAAGGTGGTGGCGGCGATCCGCGAGCGGCGCTTCGACGTCGTCATCCTCAATTACGCCAATGCCGACATGGTCGGACACACGGGAAGCATCGCGGCGGCGCGAAAGGCGGTGGAGGCGGTCGATCGGTGCCTCGGGCGGCTCGAAGAAGCGGTCGAAAAAGAAGGCGGAACCCTCGTCGTCACCGCCGATCACGGCAATGCCGAGATGATGCGCGACCCAAAGACCGGCGAGCCTCATACCGCGCACACGCTTTCTCCCGTGCCGTTCCTCATCGTCAACCCGCCCTTTCCGATCGCGCGGCTTGAAAGTGGCCGCCTCGCCGACGTCGCGCCGACCCTTCTCGATCTTCTCAGCCTCCGGCAGCCACAGGCGATGACCGGCCGCTCGCTGATCGCGGCCGAGGCCGAAGCTCGGGCGCCCGCGAAACGAAGCGCGGCGGGTTGCGGGAAAACTTGATCGGGGAAGGCCGCGGCGCGTATCATCAAAGATCCGGATCGAGGCCGAGTGCCGGTCGCAGGCGTGCGCGACCGAGGAAAAGGTGCCTTTATGAAGAGGATTGGTTTCTTTGCGGCAACGGCGGCCGCAACGGTTCTTGCTCTCTCGCTCAGTCGCGATGTCGGTGCGGCGACGGCGCATTCTTCCAAGAGCTATGAGGCGCTCAACCTTTTTGGCGAGGTCTTCGCCAAGGTGCGCGCCGACTATGCCGGAAAGGTCAACGACCATAAGCTCATCGAAGCGGCGATCAACGGCATGTTGACGGCTCTCGACCCGCATTCGAACTACCTCGACGCAAAAGACTTCAAGGACATGAAGGTTGAGACCCGGGGCGAGTTCGGCGGGCTCGGCATCGAGGTGTCGATGGAGGGCGGGCTCATCAAAGTGGTGACGCCGATCGACGATACCCCGGCGGCAAAAGCCGGCCTCAAGCCCGGCGATCTCATCACGCAGATCGACGGCAAGTCGGTTCGCGGCATAACGCTTCCCGAAGCCGTGGCGAAGATGCGCGGGCCGATCAATTCGAAGATCACTCTCGGCATCGAGCGCAAAGGGCAAAAGCCCTTCACCGTCGAACTCACCCGCGCGGAGATCAAGATCCAGTCGGTGCACTCCAAGCTCGTCGGCGGCAATATCGGGTATATCCGCATCAGCGCCTTCAGCGAGCAGGCCGACGTCGGGCTCAAGAGAGCGATGGCCGACCTCAAGAAAAAAGCAGACGGTAAGCTCGCCGGCATCATCCTCGATCTGCGCAACAACCCGGGCGGTCTGCTCGATCAGGCGGTTGCGGTCGCCAACGCCTTTTTGAAGCAAGGCGAGATCGTCTCTACCCGCGGCCGCCGGCCGGGCGACGATCAGCGCTTTTATGCCCGTCCGGGGGAAGACATCTCCGACGGCTTGCCGATGGCTGTGCTGATCAACGGCGGCTCCGCTTCGGCAAGCGAAATCGTCGCCGGCGCGCTCAAGGACCACCATCGGGCGGTCCTTCTCGGCACCCGCTCTTTCGGCAAAGGCTCGGTTCAGACCATCATCCCGATCGGAGCGGAGGGCGCGATGCGCCTCACGACGGCGCGCTATTTCACCCCTTCGGGCCGCTCGATCCAGGACAAGGGCATCGAGCCCGACATCGTCGTCCCGGCCGCGAAAATCGAAACCTCGAGCACGGCGAACGCCCAATCCGCCGGTACTGCCAAGGCGACGACCTCCGTCAATCCCGCGATTATGGGGACGCCGCAGGATTACCAGATGGTCCGGGCCATCACCGTCCTACAGGGCGTCGCCCTGTTCAACCGTCGCGGCGTCAACTGATCCGGCCGGCACTCCTCTCCCCGCTTTTCCTCCCCGCATGAGCCGCCCGGGAGAGAACCGCAACCCCGCGTCGGGGAGGCGCGGGGCGGGAAAGCTCTTTTTCTTAGGGGCCGCAGCGCTGGCGCTCCTCGCCGCCGTT
>JAJYIC010000233.1 GCA_021790295.1 Pseudomonadota bacterium
TCAAAACCGCCTTCTTCCCTTGTTGAAGTTCGAACCCGGTTGCCCTTTCGCGCAGGATGCGCCCTCCCGCATCGAGGAAGGAACGCGCGAGAGTTTCGACGAGCCGTTTCGGGTTGACGACGAAACCGCAATCGGGATGGAAAACCCCGAACGGAAAGATCGGCGCGAGCGAGGGTTCGAGCGCGCGTACCCCGGCCCCGTCGAGGACTTCGAAACGAACCCGGTGTGCGCGCATCAAAGGGAATTCTTCCGCCGCTTCGGCAAACCCTTTCTCGGAGGAAAAAACCTTGAGCCAGCCCGGTCTTTTGTACAGATCGCCGGCCCCAGCTTCGCGCGCCAGTTCGCTGTGCGCAGCTTCGGCCTTTTCGAGAAGGGGCGCCAGAGCCGCGGCGATCGCCTCTGCGCGCCTTGAAGCCTTGACGAGCCGCCAAAGCCAAGGGGCGATCTTCGGCAGGTAGCGCCAGCGCAAGGCGAGAGGCCCCGTCGGGTCGGCGAGCATCGCCGGAACGCGCCAGAGCAGGCCCGGCATGGCAAGAGGCGCGACCTCGGAGGTGGCGATGACCCCGGCATTGCCAAAAGAGGTGCCTTCTCCGGGCTCCAAAGGGTCGATGACCAGGACCTCATGCCCGTCGCGACGCAAAAATCGCGCGCAGCACATGCCGAGGATGCCGGCGCCGACAACGACGACGGCTTTACGCAAAGGGCGAGCGTTCATGCCTCCTTATAAAACCGGAGGCTCGCGCGCAAAACCGCCTTTGATGGAACGCGCTATCCCCAAACGCCCTGCGCGGGCGAGGGACGCGGCGAAAGTGGCGGGCGGAGAAGCTCTTGTGCTAGCCTCTTTCTCCTCCGGCCGCGGGGAGGGAAAGATGGCGCGCAAGAATTTCGAAGGCGGTTGCCATTGCGGGCGGGTGCGCTTTCGGGTGCGCGCCGACCTCAGCCGGATTTCACAGTGCAATTGCTCGATCTGCGGCAAAAAGGGGATCCTCCATCTCCTCGTTCCGCCCGAGGATTTCGTCCTTCTGCAAGGCGAAGAGGAGTTGACGATTTACCGGTTCAACACCGGCATCGCCCGGCACAGCTTTTGCCGCCATTGTGGCATCCACCCCTTTTATGTGCCGCGTTCGGCTCCCGACAAAGTGAGCGTCAACGCCCGCTGCCTCGACGGCGTCGATCCTCTCTCCCTCAAGCCTTCCCGCTTTTTCGACGGGCGCAATTGGGAAGAGGCGCAGGCGGCCCGCCTTCTGGCGGAGAAAGGATAGGTCCCATATGCGCCTTCAAGGGAAGATCGCGGTCATACTGGGGGCCGGGCAGAGCCCCGGCGAAGGGATGGGGAACGGCCGCGCCACGGCCATCCGCTTCGGGCAGGAGGGGGCGCGCGTTCTCGCTCTCGACAACCGTCTCGACTCCGCCGAAGAAACGGCGGCCATGGTGGCGAAAGAAGGCGGGGTGTGCGTTCCCTTTTTTGCCGATGCGACGCGGGAAGAAACCCTTGCCGCCGCTTGCGCCGAAGCGGTGCGGCTTTGGGGCCGGATCGACATCCTTCACAGCAATGTCGGCGTCAGCATCGCAGGCGGCGACAAGCCCCTTCTCGAACTTTCTGAGGAAGCCTTCGACCGCGTCACCGCGATCAATCTGCGCGGCCCGATCATGGCGTGCAAACATGCCATTCCCGTCATGAGGCGCCAGCGCTCGGGGGTCGTCATCACCATCTCTTCGGTCGCCGCGCGCGAGAATTATCCCTATGTCGCGTACAAGGCGACAAAGGCCGCGCTCATCGCCTTTACCGAACAGCTTGCGATCCACAATGCGGAATACGGCATCCGCGCCAATGCGATCCTTCCGGGCCTGATGGATACGCCGATGGCGGTCGATACGAGGGCGCGCGCGAGCAACCGCAGCCGGGCCGAGGTCGCCGCCGAACGCGACGCGCGGGTGCCCTTGCGGCGGCGCATGGGAAGCCCTTGGGACGTCGCCAATGCCGCGCTTTTTCTCGCCTCCGACGAGGCCGGATTTATCACCGGCGTCGCCCTTCCCGTCGACGGCGGGGCTCTCGTCAACATCGGCTGAAAAGCGGGGACAAAGCGCCTCCCGGCCCCTCGCGCGGCAAGGACGTTCGCGACCCCCGGTTGCGCCCTTTTCAGACGGCGGCGGAGCGGCGCGGGCGGGCAAAGCGGTCGGCAAGGCGCGCGGCGATGCGCGCGCTGACGAAAGGCGAGACATCGCCTCCCAACGCGCCGATCTCCTTGACGAAACGCGAGGAGATGAACTGGCAGCGATCGGAAGCCATCAAAAACACGGTCTCGATCTCGGCATTGAGACGCGCGTTCATCCCCGCCATCTGGAACTCGTATTCGAAATCGCTGACCGCACGCAGGCCGCGGATGATGACCGAAGCCCCGACCGACTGGGCGAAATGCATCAGAAGGTTGTCGAAAGCGCGAACCTCGATGCGCTCGCCCGCGCCGTTTTCGAGATGGCGGATCTCTTCGCCGACCATCGTCACCCTTTCCTCGGCCGGGAAAAGCGGGGTCTTCGTATCGTTGCGCGCGACCCCGATGATCAAGCTGTCGACGACCTTGAGCGCACGCCGAATGATGTCGGTGTGGCCGTTGGTGATCGGATCGAAAGTGCCAGGATAAACCCCGACGCGCCCCTTTTTCATCGATTCTCCCCTTTTTCTCCCTCTCCCTTTAGGGCCTCCTCGTCCGCGCCCTCGCCGTTCTCTTCCGAGACCTGGCGCAGGCGCGCCACCGAGACGACCTTTTCGCCCTCTCCGAGCTTGAAGATGACGACGCCCTGGCTTTTGCGCCGGGCGATGCGGATGTCGTGGACAGGGCAGCGGATCACCTGACCGCCATCCGTCACCAGCATGATCTGGTCGTCCGGAGCAACCGGAAAGACCGCGACCACCGCATCGCCGCGGCGGTCGAGGTCCATATTGTCGATGCCCTGGCCGCCGCGCCCGGTGATGCGATAATCGTAAGCCGAGGTCCTGACGCCAAAGCCTTTCTCGGTCGCGCTCAAGACGAATTCCTCGCGCGAGGCAAGACCCGCATAAGCCTCTTCCGAGATCGCCTCCGCGGCGGCCGGTTGCGCCTCTTCGGGCTCGGGCGCCACAAGCGCCGCCGCCTCGCTTTCGGCGCCCGGCTGCCGCCTCCTTTGCGCGGCCGCTCTCAAATAAGCGTCGCGCAAATCGGCAGGGACCTCCTCGTGGCGCAGGATCGACATCGAGATGACGGCGTCGCCCGGGCTGAGGCGAATGCCGCGCACCCCGACCGAGGAACGTCCGCTAAAGACCCTCACGTCAGCGACGGGAAAGCGGATCGCCTTCCCCTCTCGGGTGGCGAGCAATGCGTCGTAGGCCTCGGTGCAGCTTTGAACCCCAATCAGACGATCGTCGGCGTCCGCGCCTTCGAACTTCATGGCGATTTTGCCATTGGCCATGACATTGCCGAAATCGGAAAGAGCGTTACGCCGGACATAGCCCTTCTGCGTCGCGAACATGACTGTAAGCTCGCTCCACGAAGCCTCGTCCTCGGGCAAAGGCATCACCGCCGAGATCGTCTCGCCTTCGAGAAGGCCCGGTAAAAGATTGACCATAGGCCGCCCCCGCGCCTGCGGCGTGCCGACCGGCAGGCGGTGCACCTTGAGCTTGTAGACGAGCCCTCTCGAGGTGAAAAAGAGCACCGGCGCGTGGGTCGAGGCGATAAAGACCTCGGAGAGGACATCCTCTTCACGGATCGACATGCCGGCCCGCCCGCGCCCGCCGCGGCGCTGCGCGCGGTAGGTGGAAAGGGGAACGCGCTTGATGTAGCCGGCGTGGCTGACGGTGACGACCATCGGCTCGCGCTGGATCAGGGCCTCGATATCGGCCTCGAACTCCACCTCTTCGATCAGGGTTTTGCGCGGGGTCGCAAACTCCCGTCCGACGGCGGCAAGCTCCTCGCGCAACAGCGCGATAAGCTTCTCCCGAGAGCCGAGAATCAGGAGATGCCCGGCGATTTCAGCGGCAAGAGCTTCGAGGTCTTCGCCGATCTTGCCGCGTTCGAGGCCGGTCAAGCGTTGCAAACGCAAATCGAGGATGGCGCGCGCCTGCTCTTCGGAAAGCCGTGAGCTCCCCTCTTCGCCGATGCCGCCCGGCGCCGCAGTGCGGGCGATGAGAGGCGCGACCGTCGAGGACGGCCACTCCCTCGCCATCAGCGCCGCGCGCGCCGAGGCCGGATCGGGAGCCGCGCGGATCAAGGCGATCACCTCGTCGATATTGGCGACGGCGAGGAGAAGCCCGACGAGGATATGCGCCCGCGCCCGCGCCTTGCCGAGAAGATGGCGCGTGCGCCGGGTGATCACCTCTTCGCGAAAGGCGACAAAGGCGGCGATGATGTCGCGCAAGCTCAAAAGCTCGGGCCGTCCGGCGGCGAGAGCCAGCATGTTGACGCCAAAGCTCGTCTGCAAAGCGGTGTGGCGATAAAGCTGGTTCAAGACGATTTCGGGTTCGGCGTCGCGTTTCAATTCGATGACGATGCGCACGCCCTCGCGGTCGCTTTCATCGCGCAATTCGGCAATGCCTTCGATCACCTTGTCGCGAACGGTTTCGGCGATGCGCTCGACGAGGCGCGCCTTGTTGACCTGGTAGGGGATCTCGGTAAAGACGATCGCCTGGCGGTCCTTGCGCAGCTCTTCG
>JAJYIC010000234.1 GCA_021790295.1 Pseudomonadota bacterium
CACCGTCACCCCGTCCTTGCTGATCCGCGGGGCGCCAAACGACTTGTCGAGAACGACGTTGCGCCCTTTGGGCCCAAGCGTCACCTTGACCGCATTGGCGAGAATATCCACCCCCCGCAGCATCCGCTCGCGAGCGTCGGCGTGAAACCTGACCTCTTTGGCAGCCATTTTACCCTCTTCCTCAAGCGACCTTGCGGGCGGGGGAACGCTCTTCGAGGATCCCCATGATGTCCGATTCTTTCATGATCAAAAGCTCTTCGCCATCCATCTTGACCTCGGTCCCCGACCACTTGCCGAAAAGGACACGGTCGCCGGCCTTGACATCGAGAGGGTGGATTTCGCCATCTTCGCCCCGTGCTCCCGGACCGACGGCGACGACTTCGCCTTCCATCGGCTTCTCCTTGGCCGTGTCGGGGATGATGATGCCCCCGGACGACTTTTCCTCCGATTCGACCCTTCGGATGACAACGCGGTCGTGCAACGGACGAAATTTCATAAATACCTCCTCACGCCTTTGACAAAAGGGGATTGGCACTCTCGGAGAGAGAGTGCTGCCGAGATAATAAGAGCCGTCCCCCTTGTCAAGGAAAGAGCGGCAGATTGCGGGCCGAGAGCCCTTTCGACAAGGAAGCGCCCGCAAGCGCACAGTCGTGGTAACATGACGAAAGGACCAGCAACGAGCAGCTTCGATGTCGCGAACGATGGATTGGGAAATACCGCAGGAGATCCAGCCAAAGCCCGGCGAGTGGGCTTTCGATCTCGATCGGGCGCTTTCGGCAGTGCTCGGCCTCAAAGCGATCGTCCCGCAGGATGCCTTTACGGCGGGCACTCTCGGCACCGAACGCGCGGGAAGCGGCGTCCTCATTCGCGACGACGGGCTCGTCTTGACCATCGGCTATCTCGTCACCGAAGCCGAGACCATCTGGCTGACCCCGGCCGACGGCGGAGCGGTTCCGGGCCACGTCCTCGCTTACGATCAGGAGACCGGCTTCGGACTGGTTCAGGTTCTGGGACGGCTCGGGATACCGCCTCTCGACCTCGGCATCGGCCACCGGGTCGGGGCCGGGGATCGCGCCGTGATCGCGTCCGAGGGCGGGCGGCGCCATGCGATCTCGGTGCGCGTCGTCGCGCGCCAGGAATTTGCCGGCTATTGGGAATATGTCCTCGACCGCGCCATCTTTACCGCGCCCGCCCATCCTTTCTGGGGCGGTGCGGCGCTGATCGGAGCCGACGGGAAGCTCATCGGCATCGGCTCTTTGCATGTTCAGCAGCCGAGCGGCCGCGAGCAGAGGCGCGATCTCAACATGATCGTTCCGATCGAGCTGTTGCCGCCGATCCTCGAGGATATGCTGAGCTTCGGCCGCCCCAATCGTCCTGCGCGGCCTTGGCTCGGCCTTTATGCCCACGATGTCGAGGATGCGATCGTGGTCGTCGGTCTGGCCGACAGCGGACCTGCCGTCAAGGCCGGGCTTCAGCCGGGAGACCGCATTCTCGCCGTGCGCGAGGAGCCGGTTTCGAGCCTTGCCGGTTTCTGGCGCAAGGTCTGGGCGACCGGTCCGGCCGGGAGCGAGGTCGTGCTGAGGGTCGTGCGCGACGACAGCCCGATTGTCGCGCGCATTCTTTCGGCCGATCGGACGCGCTTTTTGAAGGCGCCGCGACTGCACTGAAAAGCAGAAAGCGGCAAGATCGCGCCGCCGCTTCGGCCTTGAAGGTCAGCCCGGGTTCCTTTTACCGGGCATGGGCGGGGCTTTGCGGCTCAGGCGCCCTCTCTGTCGAGGCGCTCGCCCAAGGCCCGCAAAAGGCGCCCGCCTTCGCCCTTCCAGGCCGGGCCGTGCATGCAAGCGAGAGTTTCCGGCTCGTTGGCGGCGAGACGCTCGATCATCCGGGCGCCCCCTCTTGTGTGCGAGTAATAATCCGTCTCTTTTCGGAACGCCTCGCTCGGTTCGAGGATGTCGGCTTCGGTCAGAGCCGGGTGGTGCGCTCCGCCCTGGGTGAAGAGATCGCCGCAGAGGAGCGTTCTCGTCGATTCCTCCATCAGGAACCCGCACTCCCAGGCATGCGGCAGATGCGGGGTGTAAAACCAGCGCACCCTGTGCCGGCCCAAAGAGACCTCCTCTCCGTCATCGAGCGCGCGCGGGGCGCGCAAGGCGATGTCGGCGATCGAAACCATGGCGGCGATCCTGCCGCACAGCGGAACCGAATCGGGCGCGAGCCGCAAGAACTCATCGAGCGCCCCCGTTTCGTCGGCTTCGTGATGGGAGAACGAGACGTAGCGCAGCTTCTCGACCGGCATCGCCGCAGCGATCGCTTCGCTGACCAGAGGGAAAAGCCGCCGCAGACCCGTATGGAAAAGGAGCGGCTCCTCGTCGAGGATCAGATATTGATTGAAGCTGAAAGCGCCGACGGGCCGGACCACCGGCGTGCTGATGCGATAGATTCCTTCGGCGATTTCGTCGATCGACGTGCCGGCGTCGCGGTTGGTAATCATGAGCTTTGCCCCCTGTTCTGAGGTTTGGCGCCTCGGCCAGATTCCGTCTTGGCGTCTTCGCCAACGCCGATGGCTGCGGGCGCAGAGGCTCGCGCAAAAATCGGCATCGGACAAGCAAGAAGGGTCGCGACCGAGGCGGCCGCGACCCTTCTCGTCAGCCTTTAATATTATTCTACGCTTTGGGGGCGCAAAACGGCCGGGCGGCGCTTGCGCCGCCCGGCCGGGTAGGTTCGGCCGCTCTCAACTCAACAGGGGTAGTAGCGGCCGTAATAGGGACTCCAGCACCTCCGCGGCCCGTAATAGTGAGGCGGCGGGTAATAATAGGCCGGCGGCGGGTAGTAATAGTACGGGGCATAATAGGGAGAGTAATAGGGGTTCGCCCCTGCGCCGAAAACGGTGCCGAGAGTGAACGCCCCAAGCCCCAGGCCCACTGCCGCGCCTGGGCCGATCGCGTGCGCCGGCTTTGGCGCCGAGGTAACGACGAGGGCTGCGAGGATCGCTGCCGCGACCGTCAGCACTCGGACTTTTCGCCCAGCGAGTGTGTTCAGGGTCATCAGACCGTCCTCCACTTTTGACCATGCGCCCTCGCCAATGGCGAGCGGCACGAAATCTTACGACACACGGCCATTATAGGGCGCGGGCCGCATTAATTTCCCCGCCTTATTTTGGCGGCCTTCGGCGCGGGCTCGGCGATGCCCTCCTCTCTTGCCGCTCCTTCGCCCAGGCTTTGCAGAAGCCGCGGGATCGTTTCGCCCCATTTGCAGCCGGCTTTCCACATGTTGTAAAGGGTGAGGCGATAGCGCCAATCCGCATCGGCCATGCGCCTCAGCGACTGGCGTTCGAGATGGGTGAGCTCCACTTCCGGCGTGTAATAGCTGTGCCAACCCTTGAGATAGGCCTTGAGGCACAGATCCGAATCTTCGAAATCGCCGAAAATATATTCCTCGGAAAGACCGCCGAGGTCGCGGTAAAGCGTCCGCTCGATGAGAAGGGCGGCTCCGGTGACGGCCGGCACGCGCGCGCTCTGAGGATGGGGATCGAAGGCCGGCGGCAGGCCTTTGCCCGGGTGTTCGTTCTCAAAGGCTTGCGGCAGAACGGGTGAAGGGCGGAAATTCATCCCGGCATGGGCGATCGCGCCGTCCTCGAGAAGCAGCCGGCAGCCGAGGATGCCGCAACGTTCGAGAGAGCGGTAGGTTTTGACGAGACGCCCGAGCCAGCGCGCCCCTTTGGGCAGGATATCGGAGTTGAGGAAAAGGATGAGCGGGGCCGAAGAGGCGGCGGCGCCCAAATTGCTCGCGCCCGAAAAGCCGAGATTGCGCTCGCCGACAAGGCAACGAAAAGAGAGGCCGTAAATGCCGTAGACCCTCTCGGAGAGTTCGCGCAAAGCGCCTTCGAGCGGAGGGTCGTCGAGCACATAAATGATTTCCGCCAGGGCTTCCGCCCCTTTCATCTCGGGATCGCCCGCAAAGCGGGCAATCTGGTGGTGGAGAAGATCGATTCGAGCAAAAAGCGGTATGACGATCGATACCTGCGGCCTCTTCGGCCCTTGGCCGTAAGCGATCTCGCGCACCGCGCCGGGGTGCCGGCGCATCTCTTGCCAGAGAGGATCGAGGAGGGGGGAGATCGCGCGGCGGAAAAGTTCGGGAAGATCGCCCACTCCCGGTTCGGCCAGAAGAAGGGCGGCGCGGATCGTCTCGCGCGGCGCCTTTTCCTCGGAGAGCGTAAAGGGAACACGACTCACCTTTCCGCTTTCCGCGATCGCTTCAAGAAACCAGAAGCGGTCGGCGGGGTGAAGCTCCTCGAATGGGGCAAAGATAGCGAAAGCCCGCTCGCCGGGAGGCGCTTTCCGGACCGTTTTCCCTTCGCCCGCAAAAGGCCTTGCCGCGGGCAAAGGAAGATCGAGGCGGAGGCTCCGACCGGAGAGGCTTTTGAGGCTGATTTGACGAAAGGGGTCGCCTTCCTTTGCGAGGAGGGCGCCGCAGATGAGAAACCCTTTCCCGGCAACCGGAAGCACCGCGTCGATGCGGCCGCTTGCGCTCGATATCCGCCTTTCTGCAAGGCGGAAAATGCGTTGGAGTTGCGGCGGCGCCTCGAAGGCGGCTTCCTTTGCTTGCCGCCAGGCGTCGAAGGCCTGCGCGCAAAGCGCGATCGCATCGCCGAG
>JAJYIC010000235.1 GCA_021790295.1 Pseudomonadota bacterium
CTCTTGCCCAATATCGAAGCGGGACGGGCGGCGGTGCGAACGGGAAAGCCTATCGTCGTCTCGCCCCACGGCATGTTGGCGCCCGCGGCGCTTTCCTTTTCACCAATAAAGAAGCGCCTTTTCTGGGCGCTTTTTCGCGGCGCGCCGGTTCGCCGCGCGGCCTGCCTTCACGCGACCAGCGAGCAGGAATATCACGAGATCCGCGCCTTTGGCCTTGCCAATCCTGTCGCCGTCATCCCCAATGGCGTCGACCTTCCGGCGCTTTCCGCCGCGCCAAAGGCCGCGCCCGACGACCTGCGCGTCGCGCTTTCCCTCGGCCGCATTCATCCGAAAAAAGGCCTCGATCTCCTGCTTCGCGCTTGGGCGGAGGTCGAAAAACGTTATCCGCAGTGGAGGCTCAGGATCGTCGGCCCCGCAGAAGGCGGGCATGAGAGGGAATTGAGAAGCCTCGCGAGCCTGTTGCGCATTGAGCGCGCCTCGATCGAAGGGCCGCTTTACGGCAGAGAGAAGGAAGCGGCCTACCGCGAGGCCGAGCTTTTTGTTCTTTCGAGCCGAAACGAGAATTTCGGCCTGACCGTTGCCGAAGCCCTTGCCGCGGGAATGCCGGCAATCGCGACAAAAGGCTCCCCTTGGAGCGGCCTCGAAAGCGAAGGCTGCGGCTGGTGGACGGAATGCGAAATGGGCGCGCTTTCCTCCGTGCTATCCTTGGCGTTGGCGCTTCCGCGCGAAAAGCTCGAAGCGATGGGCGGCAAAGGCCGCGCCTGGATGGAGCGCGATTTTTCCTGGGAAAGGGTTGGGCGGGAGATGCTCCAACTTTATTGCTGGCTCTGCCGCAAGGCGGAGCTTCCCCCTAGCGTTCGTCTTATGTGAAAGCGCCGGCGCGCCGGCACATGCTCGACGAGATCACTCCTCTCATCCTCACTTATAACGAAGCGCCGAACATCAATAGGACGCTCGCCCCTTTGTCTTGGGCGCGCCGGATCGTCGTCGTCGACAGCGGCAGCGCCGACGGCACCGTCGAAATCCTCAAGCAACATCCAAAGGTCGAAACCTTTCATCATCCGTTTCGGGAATTTGCCGAGCAGTGGAATTTTGGGCTTGATCTTATCGCAAGCCCTTGGGTTCTCTCGCTCGACGCCGATTACGAGGTGAGCCAGCCACTCCTCGACGAACTGCAAAGGCTGCGGCCGCCCGCAACCGTTTGCGGTTATCGCGCGCGCTTTATTTATCGCAGTCTTGGACGCTCGCTCAGAGGCTCGCTTTATCCGCCGCGCACGGTGCTTTTCAGAAACGGGAAAGCCCGCTATCGGATGGACGGGCACACCCAAAGGGTGGTCGTGGAGGGCGCTGTTTTGCCGCTTTCGGGGGTCATCTATCACGACGATAGGAAGCCTCTCTCGCGCTGGCTTTCCTCGCAACAACGTTACGCGCGCGAAGAGGCCGAGCACCTCCTTGCCCGGAAAGGCGAAAGCTTGGGGTTCGCCGACCGGCTGCGCCTTCTCTCTTGGCCCGCCCCTGCCGCCGTCTTTCTTTACACGCTTTTTATAAAGCGCGGTCTCTTCGACGGCTGGCCCGGCTGGCACTATACGCTGCAAAGGCTGCTCGCGGAGGGATTGCTCGCCCTTGAAATCGCCGATCGCCGGGTTCTTGCGCAACAGGCAAAGGCGAAGCGAACGCGCGCAGGGAACGATCCTTTGGAGCGCGCCGGCCGCGAAGAGGGTTTCCCCTTGGGACCCGGGCGCGAAGAGGGGCTTTTGCGCGAAAAGGATTCGTTCTAAGGGGCGAGAAGGGTGGGATTTTGCCGAAGCCTGCCGCCGCAATCCCTAAACGTTGCGGATGATTGCGGTCGAAAAGCGCCCTTCGCCCGCGAGAGCGCGATGAGCGCGCCTTCCTCGCCCCCTCACCTTTGCGCCGAGAGCGAGGCCTTCTCGCCCGGCAGCGACTCTTTTGTCCACGACCGCGACGGTCTCGGCGCTCATCACGCTTACCTTTTGCCGGTTGTCGAACGCATTCTCGGGGCGCCCAAAGAGCGGATGATCTTCGAAGTGGGGTTCGGCAATGGCGCGGCCGCCGATTATTTTTGCCGAAAGGGCTTTCGGGTTGCCGGCATAGAACCTTCCGCCGAAGGGGTCGCGCGCGCTCGCGCCGCTTTCCCGCATTTGCCGGATCTGCAACAGGGATCGATCTATGACGCTTCTCCCGAGCGTTTCGGACGCTTTCCGATCGTCTTGAGCCTCGAAGTGATCGAGCATCTTTATGCGCCGCGAAAATTTGTCGCCGCCTGCCGTTCGCTCTGTCTCCCGGGAGGGGTTCTGATCGTCTCCACCCCGTACCACGGATACCTCAAAAACCTCGCGGTTGCGGCCTTTGGCAAGTCGGACAGACATTACGATCCTCTTTGGGATCATGGACACATCAAATTCTGGTCGGCGCGCACGCTTTCGCGGTTGCTCAGCGAAGGCGGCTTTGGGCAAGTGGAGCTTTTTCGCGCCGGGCGGATCGCGCCCTGGGCAAAATCGATGGTCGCCGCGGCGCGCCGGCTTGCAGGGCCTTGACGCCGATTTTGGCGCCGGACGCCCGAGATGCGGCAAGCGAAAGCGCAATAAAGTCTTTGGGGCGCCTTTCGATCGGCGCAGAGCCTTTAGAGGGTCCGTCATGATCATCCTCGGCCTCAACGCCTTTCACGGCGACAGTTCGGCCTGCCTTTTGCGCGACGGGAGGCTTGTTGCGGCAGCGGAAGAAGAGCGTTTTCGCCGCGTCAAACATTGGGCGGGATTTCCCTCGTCGGCGATCCTTTATTGTCTCGATGAGGCGCGCCTCAGTCTTTGCGACATCGACCATGTCGCCCTCAATCAGGACGGCGGCGCCCATCGCCTCCGGCGCCTTTCCCATCTTTTGCGCCATCCTCCCGCGATCGCTCTTTTGCGCGAAAGACGGCAAAACCGGAAAGCGCGCGAAAACCTTCCCGAGCTTTTCGCCAAAGCCTTTCCGGGCCAAGCTTTGCGCGCCTGTTTCCATAAGGTCGAGCATCATCTGGCGCATCTTTCGTCGGCTTTCCACGTCTCTCCTTTCGCAGAGGCGGTCGTCGTATCGGTCGACGGTTTCGGCGACTTCGCGAGCGCGGCATGGGGCGTTGGACGGGGAAACAAAATCGAGATTTCGGGCCAGGTCTATTTTCCCCATTCTCTCGGCATCTTCTATCAGGCCTTGACCCAATATCTCGGCTTTCCCAATTACGGCGATGAATACAAGGTGATGGGTCTTGCCCCTTACGGTTCGCCAAAGCACAGGGAGGCAATGGCCCGCATCGTAAGGCTCGAAGAAGAGGGCCGGTTTTCTCTCGATCTCGCCTATTTCCGCCATCAAAGAGAGCCTATCGCCTTTTCCTGGGAGGAAGGGTCTCCCTTTTTCGCCGATCTTTTTTCACCCGCTCTCGAAGAGCTTCTGGGGCCAAGGCGCAGGCCCGAAGAGCCTCTCCTAGAGCGTCACCGCGACATCGCCCGCTCCTTGCAGGCGCGTTACGAAGAGGCGTTCTTTCATCTTCTCGAGACGCTACAGAAGCGTTTCGCCCTAACCGACATCGCGTTAGCCGGAGGTTGCGCGATGAATTCCGTCGCCAATGGCAAGATCCGCCGGGTGACGCCTTTTCGCCGGGTTTTTGTGCAGGCGGGCGCGGGCGACGCCGGAGGAGCGCTCGGCGCCGCTTTTGCGCTTTGGCATCGCCAAGGAGGCGCCCGTTCCTTTGTCATGGAGCATGCGTTTTGGGGGCCGCAATTCGGGGGCGATGAGTTGAGAGCGGCGGTCGCGGCGAAAAGGGGGGAGATCGACGCTTGCGGCTGCAGCGTCGGCGAAATCGGCGAGGACGAGCCTCTCTGCCGCCTTGCGGCGCAAAAGATCGCCGAAGGCAAGGTCGTCGGCTGGTTCCAAGGCCGCATGGAATGGGGCCCGAGGGCTCTCGGAAACCGCTCGATCCTTTGCGACCCGCGGCGGGGCGATATGAAAAGCCTTCTCAACGCCAAGATCAAAAGGCGGGAAAGCTTTCGCCCTTTTGCCCCATCGGTTCTGGAAGAAGAGGTCGCAGAGTGGTTCGAAGAGGAAGACGCGGTCCCTTTTATGATGCAGGTCTTCCAGATACGCGAAGAACAAAGAGCAAAGATCCCCGCCGTCGCCCATGTCGACGGTTCCGGGCGCCTGCAAACGGTTTCCCGCCGCGCCAATCCGCTTTACTACCGGCTGATCGAAGCCTTCCGCGATCTGACCGGAGTGCCGATGGTTCTCAATACCTCCTTCAATGAAAACGAGCCCGTCGTCTGCCGCCCAGAAGAGGCTCTCGATTGCTTTTTGCGCACGCGGATGGACGCGCTTTTTCTCGGCAATATGGTTTTGACGCGCGAAGAAGGGAAAGTCGCGCCGAAAAGCGGAGCCGCGCTTCGCTCGCTCGCCCCTCAAACCGCGCCCTGAGAACAGGGAAAGCCGCCCAGCGGCGGCTTTCCTCTAACGGCTTCGAGCGAATATTTCTCGGCCGGCTTCCGCTCCGGATTATTTTGCCGGGATGACCGGAACGAGAAGGGATGAAGGGTAAGGACCGCCAGCGTAAAGGGTAACCTTCCGGCCGAAAA
>JAJYIC010000236.1 GCA_021790295.1 Pseudomonadota bacterium
CATCGAGGCCGAAGGTGTCGCGCAGCATCGCCGCCGAGCGCTGCAACGAATCGACGGCGATGGCGATGTGTTCGACCCGTTTGATCTTCATCCTCTGTCCCTCCCGGTTTCAAGGAAATCGCAACGCCTCTCGCGCAAGCGCAGGCGGCTGCGCTCACTTGCGGCCCTTTGCGGGAAGGGCCTTCCGCCCCTCCTTTCGCTCTCGCGAAAGCCTTCCCGGCGCCTTCTCACAATTCGCCTTCTTCTCTCAGCAGGCGCACCGCTTGACGCAAAGCCTTTAGCGTTTCTTCGACTTCGGCTTCGCCATGGGTCGCCGAGACCCAACCGCCGGGGCTTGCCGAGAGATCGACCCCTTCCGTCATCATCGCCAGGCGAAGCCTTTGCACGACCCGCGCCTGGCCGTTGCCGGCAAGAGCCTTCGCCTCCACTTCGAGAGGCTCGAAGCGCGAGGGCTGGATCGCCCTCTTTTCGGGATTGGTGAAAATGTGAAACATCGAAAAGCTTCCGTAAGCGGCCCAAGGCACGCGTTCTTCCTCGAAAAGCGCGTTCATCCTGCGCCGCAGGCTTTGCGCGGTATCGTTGGCGCGCGCGCATGGGTCGCCCCGATCGACGATTTCGAGCGCCGCAATCCCCGCCGCGGCGGAAAGAGGGTTGGCGTTGAACGTGCCCTGATGGGCGATCTTTTCGCGGTTGTTCCGGCGCGAAAGGCGAAAGTCGAGAAGATCGAGAATATCCTTTCTGCCGACGACGGCGCCGCCCGGAAGCCCGCCCGCGAGGATCTTCGCGAGGGTCGAAAGGTCGGGGGTTATGCGGTAATGCGCCTGCGCGCCTCCTTTCGAGACGCGGAAACCGGTGACCACCTCGTCGAAAATGAGAAGAACGCCGTGGCGAGCGGTCAATTCGCGCAAAGCGGAAAGGAAGGGAGGATCGATCGGCAGGCGCGCGCCGTGGCCGCCCGTTGGTTCGATGATCGCGGCCGCGATATCGCGATCGGTTTCGAGAAGGCGTGAAAGCCCTTCGGCGTCGTTCTGGTCGGCAAGGACGACGTTCCCCGCAACCCCCTCGAGGACGCCCGGCGTCGGGCTGCCGTCGAAATGGTTGGCGTAGCCCGAAGTCATGTGATCCTGCCAGCCGTGGAAATGATGGCGAAAACGCAAGAGCTTCTGTTTGCCGGTAAAGGCGCGGGCGAGGCGCACCGCCATCAGCGTCGCCTCTGTGCCGGAAGAGGTAAAGCGCACCCTCTCTGCAGAAGGAATGAGCTTTTGCACCCATTCGGCCCAGGCGATTTCCAGTTCGTGAGAGGCGCCGAAATGGGTCCCCCGTTCGAGCTGTTCGCGCGCGGCGCGCACCACTTGCGGGTGAGAGTGGCCGAGCAGAAGCGCTCCGTGCCCGCCGAAATAGTCGATGTAGGAATTGCCGTCGACATCCCATTTGCGCGGCCCCGAGGCGCGGGAGATGTAAAGGCCGTAAGGCTCGATATAACGCGAATCGTGGGTGAGGCCGCTCGGGAAAAGCCGCGCCGCCCGCAGGGCGGCGGCCGCAGAGCCCGGGGTTCGCCTTTCGTAGGCGGCGATGATGGCGGAATTGGTTTCGGTTTCGGGCATCGGGCTCGCTCCTCGGCACAAGAGGGGAAGGCCGTTTTAGGCTTTGTCGCGGGGAAGGCCAAGGCCGCGCGCAAAAGCGCGAAGGGCCGCCCCCTAAGACGGCCCTTCGCTTTCCTCTACCGGCGGCCGGTTCGCGGCCGCGAGCCTGTTGCCCTAGGAGGCAGTCTCCCCGTCCAAGGGGATCCTGGTCACGGCAGCGGCCGACCGCGGTTGGTAGCGAGACACAGGATCACCTCCTTTCCGTTGTTGCACCGATGGAAAAATTCTAACCGAGGAGCGGGCTCTCCCGCAAGGGGCGGCGGCGCCTCTAGCGGTCGTGCGGCGCAAGGGGCGGCGGCGCCAGAACCTGGTGCAACGGCATCGCGTTGCGCGCGGCCCCGCGCGAAGCCTGCGCGTTCCCTGCGCCCTTGGCGCCGGCCGGCCCTCCCGGCTCGGACGCCGGCATCACGTCGACGATCGCCGTATTGCCGACGACGACGGTGCGCGTCTCGACGGCGCCGCCGGCCTCGGCAGAAAAGGGCAGGGCGAGGACGCCTGCCAAAGCGGCGAGAGCAAGCATTCGTGACATCGATCCCTCTCGAGGTTCGGATCCAGATAAGCGCAACGGTTGCATCGGAAGATGGCCGTTCGATGACCAAGGTTTGAAATTGTCCGCCACAATTCTCCTAGTGCGGCAGACAGCCGCCGGAAGCGACGTGATCGAGAAGGGCGTTGAAGACGGTGGTGTTGAACTGCGGGCCGAAAGCCATCTCCGGATGGCTGGTGATGTCGAACGAGGAGAGGCTGATGAGGACGTTGTTCCCCGGCGCCTCGACGGGGCTCAGACTGCCCACCCAACCGCCGCCGCTCATTCCCTGGGTGAGATAAGGGTTGAATTGCCAAAGGGCGAGCAGCTGCGGCCAAGTGTCGACGCCCCAGATGTCATCGGCAAAAAGGAGCGCGCCGTGCGCCGACTGCAATTCCTCCCCGGCCGCGAGGTCGCCCGGATAGCCAATCTTGGTCGCCCCGTGCCAGTCTCCCGCCTTCCAGCTTCCTTGCCAGGCGCGGAAATATCCGGTCGCCGAGGGCGCGTTGAGGAGGATCATCCCGTAATCGTACTGACTGGCGGCAAACCGGTCGGTCTCCTTTTGCTCTGCGCTTTCGCTCGAATAGTTTGCCGGAAGAGAATAGCCGGCAGGCACGGAAGCGCAGAGCCCGCGGTAGCGATGCGAATAGGAGCCGTTTCGATACTGGAGCAAAAAGATGAAGTCCGAGTGAAAGCTGTTGTTCTCGTAGTTCTTGATACAATGACCTGCGGTGAGGATCACTTTTGGCGCAATAAACTGCGCAGAACAAAGATAGGTATTGCCTGAAGCCGATTTGAACTGAAGCCTGCCCACCCATTTGTACGGCACCGTATTCCAATCCGGCGGCGTGCCGACCACCACCTGCGCCAGTTGTTCCGCCCCGGCAGGAAGACGCGGCAGAAAGCCGGGACGGCCGGGAAGCAAGGCCGCAGCCGGCGCGGCTTCGGCCAGAGGGGCCTCATCTGCGGTTGCGGATGAGCGGCTCAGGGCGCCCCCCCTCGCACCCGCGCCGCCCGCGACCGCCGCCCCCGCCGCCGTCAAGGCAATCAAAGCCGCATAACCGACAAGGCGCATCGGCGATTTCCTCCCGTTTGTTCGGAAAAGACCTATCACCGGCGAAAAGGCCGCGCAAGATCGCGCCGCGCTCTCGCGGGAACGGAAGACAAATGGGAAAACATTGCCGGAATCGTTGATAACGGCCGGCGGCCCCGCCATGCTGGCGGCCGCAAAACCAGGGTTGAAGACAAGGAAGGATCGGGGGATGAGAAGGCATGGGGCGGTCGCGGCAGCGCTCGCCGTTCTTCTTTTATCGGCCGCGGCGGCGCAGGCCGACGAGGTGACGAGCGAGATCAATAAGGCGCTCGCGGCCTATGACAAAAAGGATCTGAAAGGAGCGGCGAGCGCGCTCGACACAGCGGCGACCCTGATCCGGCAACAGGAGACGGCAGAGTGGAAGGCGCTTTTGCCGGGCCCGCTCCCCGGCTGGAACGCTGAGGCCCCCGAAGGAAGCGCGATAAGTCCCGCTCTTTTCGGCGGCGCTTTGACGGTCAGCCGCAGATACGTCAAGGGAAAAAACACCGTCACCGTGTCGTTTGTCGCCAACGCGCCGATGGTCCAGGCTTTGACGCAGTTTTTGACGGGCGGCTTCGGCGTCATGCTCGGCGCGGGCAAGCTCGAAATCATCGCCGGCCGCCGCTTTCTCTATTCCAAAAACGACAATTCCTACGAAAGCGTGGTCGCCAAGACCGTTCTCGTCAAAGTCGAAGGCAATCCCACGACGCATAAGGCGGCGTTGCGGCGCTATATCGACGCCATCGAGTTTGCCGCGGTGAAGCGCCTCGGCTCGTGAAAGGGCGCGGCGGGGAAAGCCGCAGAGCCCTCAGGCGCGGCCGAAGGCCGCCCGGATATTGGCGAGAAGGGCCTCGTCGGAAAGAGGCTTTTCGAGAAAAGCGAGAACCCCCATGCGCTCGGCGCAGGCGCGGACCCGCGCGTCGGCCTTGCCGGAAATCATGATCACCGGGATTTCGCATTCGGAAGGACGCGAAGCCAGATAATCGAGCCCACTGACGCCCGGAAGATGAAGATCGAGGATCATGCAGCCTTTACGCTGCGGATGCTGCGCGCGCGAAAACTCGGCAATCGACCCGTAGCCTTCGACCCTCATGCCGCAGCATTCGAGGAGGATCGTGAGCGCATCGCGCACGGCCTCGTCATCATCGATGACGTAAACGATCGGGTCCGCCGTTTGGTCCACAATTCTCTCCTGCCCCCCGACAGTCGGCAAGATAAGAGCCAAAGTGGCTCAATGATATAGGGAATAATCCTTATTTCGCCGTCAGCCGGGGCCGGGCGCCACGCCTGCCGCAAGGGCGAGCTTGACCAGTTCCGAAAGGCTCCGCGCCTTCGTCTTGTCCATCACCCGCGCGCGATGGATTTCGACCG
>JAJYIC010000237.1 GCA_021790295.1 Pseudomonadota bacterium
TCGTTCCGCGCTCCTGGCAGACCATCTTCCCTTATCCCGTGCACGGCGCATCGAGAGGCAAAGACCGGCGTCCCGAACTCGTGGCGCGGCGTTTTGCGGCATTCCTCAAACTGGTTCCCGAACTTCCGAACCTCCATCCGCTGGATGCCCGCGGCGCCCAGGAATGCACCGACATCACGGGGCATGTGATGCGCTCGTTGCGTTTCGACATGACTCATCATGTCCCTTCCTACGCCGACTGGCTCGAACGCGAAGGCCATTTCGAGGCGTACCGCTTTCATAAGCGTTTCCTCCAGCATCTTCAGCATCAAAATGGGCTTGGGCCGTCCTTGCGCGCAACCCTTGCGCCCGGTGGGGAGCCGGCGCGTTGGGTTCTCAAAAGCCCCGATCACATCTTTGCCTTCGATGCCTTGTGCGCGGTCTACCCGGACGCCCGTTTCGTTTTCGTCCATCGCGACCCTTTGCGGGTTCTGCCTTCGGTCGCGCGCCTGACCGAGATTCTGCGGCGCCCGTTTACCCGCCGCGTCGATCTTTTCGAAGTCGGACGGCAGGCGCGCAGCCGCTGGGAACGCGGGGCCGCTCTTCTGGTCGCGGCGGCCGACCGCCTTGAAGCCGAACCGGGGCGCATCTTTCACGTCCGGTACCAGGAGCTGGCGCGCGACCCGCTCGCGGTGACCGCGGCGCTTTACCGCCATTTCGGCTTGCCGTTCGGCCCATCCGCCAGAGAAGGGGTTGTGCGCGGGCTCGCCCGCGAGGCCAAAGGCGGCCGCGGGCGCAATGTCTACCGATGGGAAGATTACGGTCTCGACCCCGCGGTCGAAGAGGAACGCTTTGCCGGTTATCTGGCGCGATTCGGGATCGCTTCCGAACCCGCAGAGCACTCGGGCGGAAGGGAAGGGGCGCAGCGAGAGCGCGGCGCGGTGCCCCGAGTCTGATTCGAACAGACGGCCTACCGCTTACGAAGCGGTTGCTCTACCGCTGAGCTATCGGGGCGAGGCGGCGCTCAGAGCGATAAGTAGCGCCTCGCGGGGCCGGCGCCAAGCCGTCCTTTAGCTTCAGCTTCCTCCCCCTTCCGTTTCCGCAGCCTGCCGCAAATCCGCAAGCGGGGAAGGGTGCAAGGGGGCGGAAATCGCCACCTTGGAGGCGGCCGGGATCGCCGGCAGGCGGGGCGGCAGCGGCTCGGCGCGCCGCGGCGTGCGCCAGAAGAGGGTGTCGAAACCGCCGCAGGACGGGCAAAGCGCATGCCAATCACGGCTTTCCCCGCCGCAATCGACGCAGACGTAAAGAGGGTCGGGGGCGGCGGAAAGCGCCTTTTCGCGCCATTCCCGCGCCCGCGCCTCTTCGCCGTATTCGCCCTCTTCGAGCGCGGCCATCAAAAGGCAAAGCCGCGCCGTCGCCCGCGGCCCTTCGGGCCCTGCCGCAAACCCGGCGAAAAGCGAGGCGCCCGGATAAGGCTCGGGGCGCGCGGCGGTGGGGTCGATCGGAAGCGAGGCCCCGGCCCGCAACCCGCGCGCCGGCAAAGGCTCTTCGGGACAAGGCGGGGACAGAAGCGCCTGTTCGAGACTGCGGCGCGCCTCGCCCCAAAGCCCCGCCGCAAGCGCCGCCTCGGCGAGGGCGATTGCGCTTTCACGCGCTTCAGGGTTTTGCGCCGCCAGACGGGCAAAGGATTTCCAGCGCAAAAGCGGTTCTTCGCCCATAAGGATCGTCCCGTAAAGGCGGGAGAGTTCGGGTTGCGGCGCTGTGCGCCACGCCTTTTCGACGACCCGCGCCGCCGCCTTCGCACGACCTTCAGCGAGAAGAAGCCGGGCATGGTGAGCGGCGAGCGGAGCGAGATCGGGAGAAAACGTCTCG
The DNA here is from genome assembly GCA_021790295.1 of Pseudomonadota bacterium. Classification (GTDB taxonomy): domain Bacteria; phylum Pseudomonadota; class Alphaproteobacteria; order ATCC43930; family CGMCC-115725; genus AP-15. The sequence continues at coordinate 1,852 of JAJYIC010000237.1, forward strand.
GCGCTTGCCGCAAGCGCGAGAGCGCGCCGCCCGTCCCCGGCTTTCTCGGCTTGCCGGCTCAACTCGTAAAGAAGGACCCCTCGGTAGTGCCGCGCCTCTTCCGGCTCGAAGGCGCCTCGCGCCGGGCTTTTGCCGAGAGTGCGTTCGGCCTCCTGCCACAGGCCTTCCCCCGTTTCGAGCGCGAAAAGGCCTTGCGTGACCCAAGGGGCGCCCGGACGCAAAGCTCTTGCGCGCAAAGCCCATTCCTTTGCCGCCTGGCGATTGCCTTCGGCGAGCGCTTTCTCGAATAGCCCGCGCAAGGCGAAAAACGCGCTTTGCGGCTGTTCGAGCAAAAGCCGCAACAGGCGTTCGGCCGCCGGCCCGTCGGACTGGAGGCGGGCCACCTGCGCCGAAAGCAGAAGGGTCGGCGGCTCCCCCGAAAGAAGAAGATCGGCTCTTCGCGCAAGCCTCGCCGCACCCTCCGCGTCGCCCCCCGCAACCGCGGTCAATCCTTCAAGAAGCGCCCGATATCCCTCGCGCCGCCGCCGCCTTCGCCGCGCCTTAAGCCAGCGTCCCGGGGCGCGGACAAGGCCGAGCAAAAGGCTCATGAGAAGGAAAAAACCGAGAACCGCAAAAAGCGTCGCGCCGACCAGAACCCCCATCGAGGTGTCGATCCGCCAGCCGAGCCAGTCGATCGCGACGGCGCCCGGATGATCGCCAAAAAAGCCTCCGACAACGGCGACGGCCGCAATCGCCAAAGCGAAGAAAAAGTTGCGCATCAGCCGGGCTTTCGCGGGTTTGGAGGGGCGGGAGCGGGCGGGGCAAAGGGCGGCGCGCCGCGGGCGCCGTCGAAATCTCCCGTCAGGAGTTCCTGCAAACGGCGCAATGTGTCGAGCGCGGCAAGGCGCGCCTGCGCCGCAGCGATCCAGTCTTTGACCGCTCTGGCGCCCTCTAAAGGCCGCAAAGCCGCGACGGCGCCTTCGAGATCGCCGCGCGCAAGATCGCTTTCGGCGACGGCGACGGTTTTTTTTAAAGCGGGCGAGGGAGCGGCGCCGATGCGCCTGATGCGCACGAGAGAACTGAGACGGGCGGCGAGACGGGCCGCCCAACCCGCCTTTTTGGGGGAACCAAGGGCCGCGGGTGAAGGGGCAAGCGCGGAGAGCTTGCGCGCGAGAGCGGGAAGGCTCGGTACCCCGTTCTTCGCGGCTGCTGCGAGCGCAAGGGCGGCGTCCGCTTCCTCGGATCGAAGGCCGATCTCGGGCCGGGCGCGAAGCCCCGCCATAAACGAGGCGTAGGTTTTGGCGAAGGGGCGGCCGGCATCGATCGCCGAGCGCATTTCGATGAGCCCCAAAAAGAGCGCGGCTTCGCTTGCTTCGGCGCGGCGGCGCGCCCGCAAGCTTTGCGCGAGTTGCGGGACGCGGTCGGCAAGGCTCGCGGTCAAGGCGTCGAGGCGCGTCAATCTCTTTTCGATCCGATCGATCCGGACGCTCTCTGCGGCCGCCTTTTGCGACCATTCGCTTATAAAGGCGGCAAGCCTCGCGCCCAACCTCTGAGCCTTTGCCGAGGCGGCCTCTTTGCCCGAAGCGCCCGCGGCTTTTGCCTTTGTCGCCCCGGCCGCAACGCTTTTTTCAAGGCGGCTCAGAGTCTTTTCCAAGGCCGCGATCTTGCCGGCCGCGGCGCGAGCTTCTGTCGCTCCCTCTTCGGCCGCGCCGGCAAGTCCGTCGAGACGCCTTTCGGTCTTTTCGACCCGCGTCTCGAGGCCGCCCCATTCGAATTTCTCCTGCTTTTCCAACGCCGCCAGCCGTGAGGCAAGGGCGGCAAAGCGGGCAGGAGAAGCGACCGGCTTTCCCGCCCAGGGCAAAACCGGCATGAGGAAGGGCGCCCAATAGGGCGAGGAGCCGATAAGGGCGAGAAGGAAAAGAAGGGCGAGCGCAAGCGAGACCACCCCCCAGATAAGGCGCTTCGGCCGCGCCTTGCCCGAGGGAACCGCCTTTTCGGCCGCTTCTTTTTCGCTTTGTCCGTCGGAGAGCGTCATCGTTCCGCTTTCGCTTTCGGCATATGGCGCTCCTCGTCGAGGACGCCGTCGAGAATTTCGAGAAGGGCCGGCAGGTTCGGCCTTTGCGCGACGAGGCGCTGGCGCCAGGGAAGGGGCAGAAGAACCTTGTCGATAGCGGGGCTCAGAGAAAAGGCGCGAATCGCCGTGCAAAAGGAGGCCACCCCCGCCCTCTCGGCAAGCTCGGCAAAGGCCTTGGCGGTGCGCGGCGAGAAGAAAAAGGCAAAATCGATCGCCCCGCAAGCCAAAGCCTCGATCGTTTGCGGGCGCAGAGAGGAGGCCATGCGGGCTTCGTAAAGAGTCGCCCTTTCGACCGCAAAACCGCGGGCTTCGAGTTCGCTTTTGAGATCGCCCGCAAGCGCCTTGCCCGCTACGTGAAGGAGCCGTCCCGACCCCGGCTGCAACCGGCGGCAGGCGAGGGCAAGCAGATCGGGAAGCGCTCCCGCGGCGCTTTCGACATTTTCGAAACCGAAAGCGCGAGCGGCCTCTGCGGTTCTCTCGCCGATCGCGAGAAGAGGCAGCCGTGGTTTCCCCGAAAGGCGCGCCAGAGCCTTGACGCCATTGGCGCTTGTCGCAAGGATCGCTTGCACGCCTTCAAGATCGGGAGCGGGAACGGGGAGAAAGACAATCTCGACAAGAGGCGCAACGAGCGCGCCGACGCCGCGTTCGGCAAGCGCCGACACGAGCCTTTCGGCATCCTCGATCGGGCGGGTGACAAGCGCTTT
>JAJYIC010000238.1 GCA_021790295.1 Pseudomonadota bacterium
CCGCGACGGGTCTCCGGTGAGCCTTTTCGAGCCGGCGCTTTTCGTCTGGTCGACGGTGATGAGCCGCCCCTGCGGCGAGCGCGCGATCCTCGACGCGGGGCTCAAGGCGCTTGCTTTCGATTCAGGGCCGCCCGGCGTTTTCGGCGAACCCGATTTCGTTTATGAGCGCGCCTCCGACGAACACGGAAAGCTCCTCATCAAGTCGGCGACCAACCGGCTTCTTCTCGGCGACAAGGTGAAGCTCATCCCCGGTCATTGCGATCCGACCGTCAATCTTTACGACTGGTATGTCTGCATGCGCGGCGAAAGGGTGGAAGCTTTGTGGCCGATCGCCGCCCGCGGCGCCGGCTTTTGAGCCCCGCTCTTCCCCCTTTAGCGGATGCGGAAACGGCGGAAAAGCAAGACCTTGATGTGGTCGATCAGGACCAGGTAAAGAGCCGCCGAAAAGAGCAGAAGAGCGAGGATTTCGGGGCTCACCGGGGCCATCAGAACGCCGTGCCAGGCGAGAAGAAAGACGACCGAGAGGTCGGCGAGGGAAGCGAAAAGCAAAAACCGGCTTGGCCGCGATTGCCAGAAATGGCGCCGTTCGCGCACCAGATAAAGGGTCCCTTGCCCGGTCGCCACGAGCATCACGAATATGACGGTTTGCAGCTCGCGCAAAGGAAGCGCCAAAGCGTCCTTGCCGACAAAAAACACGGTAAAGGAAAAAAGGAGGATAAGAGCGGCAAAGCTGCCGCCCGCAATCATCAGGTTTTTGACGCTCCAGCGGTCTGGCAGGCGCGAAAAGGAGACGCTGTCGGTGGCGACGGCCATGGTCACGAAATCGTTGGTAAAAAGAAGAAGGACGATGAGAAGGGGCGTGATCACAAAAGCCCGAGCGAGAATCACCCCTACCGTAAGAAATATCGCAATTTCAAGTGTTTTTGCGATCTTGTTGAGAGTATAGGTGAGCATCCTCTGATAAATCCGGCGGCTGATTTCGACGGCCGACAAAGCGTTGACAAGCCCCGGCCGGGTGAGAACGACCCCGGCCGCAGCGCGCGCGACATCGGTGGCGCCGGCGACGGCGATGCCAACATCGGCCTTTTTGAGAGCGGGGGCGTCGTTGACCCCGTCGCCCGTCATGCCGACGATATGCCCTTTTTTCTGGAAGATCTCGGCGAGGCGGTATTTGTGTTCGGGAAAGGCGCGGGCGAAGACGCCGGCGTCGAGCGCGGCCTCTGAGCCGGCCCTGTCGATCTCTTCGGGAGAGGCCGCGCGGCCCCCAATGCCGACGCTTTCTGCGACCGCGCGCGCGGTTTCGAGAGTGTCGCCGGTGACCATGATGACGCGGACCCCGAGCGCATCGAGGCCCTTGACGAGAGAGCGCGAATCCGGGCGCGGCGGATCTTCGAAAGCGAGAAGCCCCGCGAGCGCCAATTCCCCTTCCTTGCCGGCGGCGACGGCGAGAACGCGGTCGCCTTTTGCAGCCAGTCTTTCGATCTCGGGGTCGAGATCGGGCGGCTCATTGACGAGCGCGGCGACGGCGGGAGGCGCGCCTTTGACGACGTGAAGCGCGCCCGTCTCAGCCTCATAGACTCCTTTCGAATAGCGCAACGCCGGGTCGAAAGGGAGAAAGGAAAGCCGGCGCGGGGCGGCGCCCTCGCCGCTGGGGGCGGCTGCGAGGATGACGCGGTCGAAAGGATCCTGGGTTGCGGGATCAGAGGCAAGCGCGGCAAGCCGCAACAATTCGCTTTCGCCAAAAGGCGCGTAAGGATGGACCGACGAGAGCGCAAGGCGGTTTTCGGTGATCGTTCCGGTCTTGTCCGTCAACAGGATATCCATCCCCGCCGCCTCTTCGATTGCCGCCAGATGGGTGACGAGAACCCCTTGGCGCGCGAGTTCGGCCGCCCCCAGAGCGGTCGCGACGGTAAAGGTGACGGGAAGGGCAATCGGCACCGAGGCGACGAGAAGGATGAGGGCAAAGGGCAGGACCTGAGTAAAAGGCAGGTCGGCGACAGCGGCGTAAAAGAGGAGGAGCGCGACGAGAAAACAATCGAAGGCGACGAGCGCCCTGACGATCTTGAAGACGAGCAGCGAAAGGCGAGTCGGCGCCTTTGCGCTGCGCACCAGTTCGGCCGTCTTGCCGAAATAGGTGCGCGTTCCGGTCGCCGTTACCGTGCCCGTCGCTTCGCCGCGTTTGACGACGGCGCCCGCAAAAGCAAGCGCGCCCGCCTTCGCTTCGACCGGAAGGGATTCGCCGGTCAACGCCGATTGATCGATGAGAACCTCGCCGTCGAGAAGGGCGACATCGGCCGGCGAGAGGTCGCCCATGCGCAAATGCACGAGATCGCCCGGAACGAGGCTCTCCGCCGCAACCGTCTGCCACAATCCGTCGCGGCAGGCGCGGGCCGTCACTTCGAGCCGTCTTTTGAGGAGCAGAAGCGCATCGCTTGCGCGCCGTTCCTCGATAAAGCTGACGGCGGCATTGACGACGAGAAGGACGGCGATGATCGCGGCTTCGTCGAAGCGGGCAAGAAAAAGCTCGATCGCGATCGTCGCTTCGAGCATCCAGGCGATCGGTCCCCAAAAGCGCAAAAACAGGGTTTTGAAGGGGTGCGGGCGCTCTTCGGGGACGGCGTTGGGACCGTACTCGGCAAGGCGCCCTTTTGCCTCCTCGCTCGAAAGGCCTTTCGCCTCGTTTTCGCCGTTCACCTTTGCCGCCTCCTTTTGCCGCGCCTTGTCGGGGCCTCGTCGGGAAAGCGAGCCGATGATAGCGCCGCCGCAGAAAACCGTCGCCGCGGCCGAGGCGCGCGGCGCGGCATAGAGCAGGCTTGACACCCGCCGCGTTCCCTGACGGGATCGAGCCTTTCGTCAGAGATCGCAGGAGAAGGCGCATGCGCGCAAACCGGGTGAGAGAGCTGTGGGCAAAGAGACGCCCCGTCATCAACGGCTGGTGCGGCATCCCGAGCGCTTTTTGCGCCGAGTTGATGGCGCATATGGGTTGGGATTCGCTTGTCGTCGACATGCAGCACGGGATCGTCGACTACCAGATGATGGTCGGGATGCTTCAAGCCATCTCGACCACCGAGACGGCTCCTCTCGTTCGCGTTCCCTGGAACGATCCCGCGCAAATCATGAAGGCGCTCGACGCCGGCGCCTATGGCGTCATCTGCCCTATGGTCAACAGCCGCGCCGAATGCGAGAGGTTTGTCGGCGCCTGCCGTTACGCTCCTCTAGGCTACAGGAGTTCGGGGCCGATGCGGGCGGCGCTTTACGGCGGCCCCGACTATCATGAAAAGGCAAACGAGACGATCCTCGCCTTCGCCATGATCGAGACCGTGGAGGCGGTAAGGAACCTCGACGAAATCCTTTCGACCCCCGGCCTCGACGCCGTTTACGTCGGGCCTTCGGATCTTTCGATCACGATGGGCCTGCCGCCGGGCCAGGACAAGACGGAGCCGGCGATGCTCGCCAATCTCGAAAAGGTGGTCGAGGCTTGCCGCCGCCATCATGTCAAGGCCGGCGTGCACACCGGGAGCACGGCCTATGCGAAACGGATGATCGGGATGGGCTTCGACTTTACCACCGTCCTCGGGGACGCGAGGCTCTTGGCGATCGCGGGCCAACAGGCGCTGCGCGAGATGCGGGCAGAGGCGCCCGCGCCCGCGGCAACGCCGGGCGGGACCTACTGAGCCGCACGCTTTTTTTCGCTCCTCGCAACCGAAAGCGGGCGCCTCCTCCGCGCAGCAGGAGAGCGCGGCTTTGCCAGCGCAAAAAGGGCGAGGAGTGCGGCAAGGCCGGCGCCGCCGATGACGCTCGACATGGTGAGTGGCGAACGGTCGCCGAGGAAGTCGATGAGAGCGCTGAGGATGGCGCCCGCGCCGAACTGCATCGCCCCCATCACCGCGGCCGCCATGCCGGCTTGCAAAGGGAAAAGGTCGAGGCCGGCGGCGATGCTGTTGGCGCTGACAAACCCGATGCTCGAAACAAAGCCGAAAAGCGGCACAAGCAGGCCCGGAAAACCGCCCCAACCGGTGGCGCCGACGAGCGCCAAAAGCGCCCCCGAGAAGGCGCCCTGCGCGAGGCCGAAGCGCAGCATGGCCTCGACGCCGAAGCGGCCGACGAGGCGGCGGTTGACGGAAGCGCAAAGGATGATGCCAGCGGCGTTGGCGCCGAAAAAAAGCCCGTAATCCTCTACCGGCACGCCGTAACGGGTGATGAATAGGTCGGGCGAGCCGGTGATGTAGGCGAAGAGCCCGCCGAGCGAAAGAGCCCCGCTCAGGGCAAAGCCGAGAAAAGCGCGGTCGCGCAAAAGCCTGCCGTAGCCCAAAAAAAGCGAGCCCCAGGAACCGCCGAAACGGCGCGAAGGGGAGAGGCTCTCGGCAAAGAGGATCGCGGTTCCGCCGAGACAACCGGCGCCGATCGCCGCGAGCAGCCAGAACACCGCGCGCCAGCCGATATGAACCACGAGCTGGCCCCCGAGGAGAGGCGCCACAAGCGGCGCCATAGCCATGATCGAGGCGAGAAGGGACAAGAGCCGCGCCCCTTCCACCATGTCGTGGCGATCGCGCACGGCGGCCCGCACCAGGGTCGGACCGCAAGCACCTCCGAG
>JAJYIC010000239.1 GCA_021790295.1 Pseudomonadota bacterium
TTCGGCTTCGGCAGGTCCCGATATTTGATGAGATGTACGAAACTATAAGCCGTCAATCCGAGAAGGAGAGGGTCCGAGATGAAAAAGCTGTCGGGAGGCAGCTCTATCGAAGCGATGGTTCGATGCTGGAAAGCTCCCCAGAAAAAATTTCCATTGGCGTCATGGAAGCCCCATAAAGGGAAGAAATAATACATAAGGCCGTAACCGATCCTGATGAAATTGAACAACCCGTATTTTCTGGTGATTCTCAATCGACCGGGAAATTCCTTCAAAACTATCAGGTGATGGCCGGGGAGCCCGAAAAGGAAAGGGTTGCCCCAACGCTCGTAATTGATCAATCCGGCAACGGCCGCCGAAGAGAGAAGGATCAGAGCGGTTGCGAAAAGCGCGAGGACGCGGGAAAGCCGCGCGCGCTCGCCCTTTTCCTCGCGCAAAAGGCTCCAGGCAAGCTCGAGCCAAATGAGACCCATCGCAATATAAAGACCGAGCGCGGTCGAGACCCGGGTATGGAGAGTGAGAGCGGCAAGGAGCGCCAAAACGAGGAGAAGGCCCGGCGTAAAACCGCGATCGGAAAAATATCCGAGCAAGGCCACGTAAACGAAGGCGGCGGCAAAAGCGTCCGCCCACAAATCCACCTCCTGATAAATGGACGGTCGATTGAACTCGACTTGAGGCCCGCTGAAGAGAACGGCAATGATGAAAAGGACGACGAGAAGCCTTCCTCTGGGGGGCAAGACCGAACGCCATACCCGGAGCACGGAAAGGGTTTTGAAAAGCGCCATCAGCGAGACGGCAACAAGGCAACTGATGCGGGTATAGTCGGTCGAAACAAAATTCCTGAACGGCAGGAATAGGAGGCGAAAGAAGGCCGGGAAGACGCCGAAATAGACATAAGTGGCGCCGCCGCGGATCGAGCCTTCGACCCCGATCGCCCGCGGATCGACGTCGAACCTCCCGTGCAGCAGATGCACCAGCATGCTGTTGAATGTGAGGCCGTAAGTGACGGGGCCAAAGAGGCCTTTGCCGCCGATCGAGATGAGGAGCGCGTACCAGAAGAGGGCGGCCGTGCCGAGCCAAAAGGCGAGCGCCGCGACAAAGCGGGTTTCGCTCGTTTCCTCCCTGTCGCGGGAGGGGCGAAGGCCGGGGATATTCACCCTCGGGCCTCGCCGCGCTCAAGGCTTCGGCAAAGCGACAAAACGACGGCCGGCAAAAGGCTTGCCGGCACCCGGGCCCGGTTGCGAAACTCGATCCTCATGGCGCCTCACCCGTTGCACTCTCCTTAGAGGCAGCGCATATGCGGGAGGCGGAAAAGGCCGGTGTCGCCGATGATGGCCGCCGTCTGCCACGTTGCCGCAAGGGTGGCGCAATTGCAAGCTGCGGCTCTCCCCGTCCCGGTTCGCGCCGACCGCCGAAAAGCGGTCTCCGGGGCGCGCGGGAGCGTTCTGAGCGCGCGCCGCCGGGACCCCGGCGGCGAAGAAGGGCGGAGCATCGAGGGCGCGGGCGAAACCGTCGATGTCTCGATCGTCATGCCTTGTCTCAACGAGGCAAGGTCGATCGGCGCCTCTATCGCCGGCGCTCGCGCGGCGCTTGCACGCTTGCGTGAAGCGCACGACCTTTCGGGCGAAGTCATCGTCGCCGACAACGGCAGCAGCGACGGGTCGGAGCGCGTCGCGCGCACTCTCGGCGCGCGCGTCGTTGCGGTCGCGCGGCGCGGCTATGGCGCCGCCCTCAGCGCGGGGTTCGAGGCCGCGCGAGGAAGGTTTCTCGTCATGGGCGATGCCGACGGCTCTTACGATTTCGGCGAGTCGGTGGCGATGGTCGAAGCGCTCTTGGGCGGTGCCGATCTTTGCATGGGCTCGCGTTTCAAAGGCGGGATCAAGCCGGGAGCGATGCCGTGGAAAAACCGGTATATCGGCAACCCGCTTCTGACCGCGGCGCTCAACTTTCTTTTCGACGCCGGGATCGAGGACGCCCATTGCGGCTTGCGCGCCCTGACGAAATCCTGTTTCGAAAGGCTGAAACTCAAAGGCTCGGGCATGGAGTTCGCCAGCGAGATGGTGATCAAGGCGGCTCTCTTGGGCGTGCGCATTGTCGAAACCCCTGTCACTCTTTTCCCCGACCTGCGCGAGCGGCCCTCGCATCTTCGTCCCTGGCGCGACGGCTGGCGCCATCTGCGCTTTCTTTTGATGCTGAGCCCTTCTTCTCTCTTTGCCGCGCCTGCCGCGCTCGGCGCCCTCTTTTCTCTCGCGGTTCTTCTCACCGCGGGGCGCGCATGGTTCGAAGATTTGAACCAGGTCCAATTCTTTCTCGGCAATTACTGGGTGATCCTTGCCGGATCTCTGTTCGAGATCAGCCATATTGCGGCCGTCCTGGCGCTTGCCTGCCATATCTACGGGGTCCGCGAAGGCTACCGAAAGCCCGGTCCCTGGACCGCCGCCTTGGCTCGGTGGATCTCTCTCGAAACCATGTTGGTTATTGGCCTTCTCGTCTTTCTCGCCGGCTTTGGCATCCTTCTCTGGGTCGTCGTCTACTGGTCGTCCCACGGGTTTATCCGCATCGCCAATGTGTTTCCGGCCGTCGTCGGAACCACGCTTCTCGCGGTCGGCGTGCAGAACATGCTGGGCGGCTTTCTTCTCGCGGTCATCGCCGGCAACGAGGCGCAATTTCTCGGCTTTGCCGCGCAAAAGCCCGTCACTGAAACCGAGGCTCGGGAGCCGGAAGCTTCGGGGGAAGCGTCGAAATCATGGCCGAGCCGTTGAGCGGGATTGCGGCCGCAAGCGGGCAGCGGCCAGACGCATAGGGTGCGTGCATCATGGCCCTACGCCCGCGGCGCCCGACTTTTCTCTATATCGGCGCCCCGAAATCCGGGTCGACGTGGATTTACGAAGCGCTGCGCGATCACCCGAGCGTGTTCATCCCCGTTGCGAAAGAACTTCAATTCTTCGACTACAACTATGAGCGCGGTTTGGATTGGTACCTGCGGCATTTTGCAAACGGCGGCTCGGCGTCGGCGCGCGGAGAATTGTCTCACGATTACTATTTGAGCAAGGAAACGGCGCGCCGGATTCGAGAGCATCTTCCTGAGGTTCGCCTCATTTGCTGCCTGCGCGAGCCGGGCGATTTTGCCGTCTCAGCCCTGCGGTGGTTGCAGGCTCACACGCGGCGTTTCGGCTCAACCTTCGACGAGATCGTCGAAAGCCCGCATTTCATCCGCCAGTTGGCTTACCGGGAAAACCTCAATGCCTATTTCGATCTGTTCTCCCGCGAACAGATTCAAGTAGTCTTTTACGAACACTTGAAGGCGGACCCGAGGAACTTTATCAGGGAACTTTACCGGTTCATCGAGGTCGAGCCGGATTACGGACCTGAGATTCTGGCAAGGAAAAGCAACGTCACGCGTGCGCCGCGCAACCGCAGGCTTCTGATTGCCGCATTCGAGGCGGCCTAATTCCTCCGCCGAGCGGGCGCCGTCAACCTGATCGGCGCGATAAAGTGGAACCCGTTTTTCGACAGGTTCCTTTATCGCGCCGCCGGCGCGGATGAAGACCCATCCGCAAAGATTGAACTGGATCGAATCGCCGAGAGCGTCCGCCGTCGGGCGGCGGGCGACCTGGAGGCGCTGGCGCAACTTGTCGGGAAGCCGCTGCCGCCGGAATGGCTGCGCGCGGCGAACGGACAAGGATGAAGCGGCCGGCCGCAATTGCGGCGCTCGCCCTTTTCTCGCTCGGCCTCCTCTACCTTTTGGCGGCTCGCGGCGGACTGACGTTTTCGGGACTGGCGGCTGCGATCGGCGGCCTTGGCTGGCCTGTGATCGTTGGGGTCGCTGCCCTGACCGGCGCGAACTTGGCCCTCAGTACGTGCAAATGGCTCCTCGTCATGCGCGCTTTGGCGCCGGATCGCGAATCGCATCCCCGCTTCCTCGACGCCATGCTGACGACGGTGCTCGGGGCGTTGCTGGGCCAAGTGATGCCTGTACACATCGGCGTCGCGTTGACCCGCTCCCTGGCCGCGCGGCTGGGCGTCGGCCGCAGTGCAAGCCTCAACCTTGGCACCACCGCCTACGAGCAGTTGTTCGGTGTGGTTGTCCTCTACAGCGGAGGCGCGATAGCGCTGCTCGGGCTTATGCTGAGGCCAGGGCCCGCCGGATGGTTGGGGTTGATTCTGCTTGCCGGATCGATCGGCATATTCGTTTCGATGCGGCTTAGATGGCTTCCTCTCGCCGTGGCGGGATTGCTCTCGCGGGCGCCCTCCGGCGGATGGCTGTACGGACACATTTCCAGGTTTGGCGCGGCCGCGGCGCATGCCGCGGAGCTGCCGCCGTCTGTTTCTGCCCAATTGGTGATCCTCAGCGTTTTGCGATACGCCATCGTCTTGTCGCGGCTGGTGATCGTTCTCGGCGCGCTCGGGATGTCGAAGTTTGCCGTACCGGCCATCATCGCATTCCCGCTGGTTGAAACGATCGGCCTCCTGCCGATCACGCCGGGCAACCTCGGCGTCACCGAATGGACGTGGTCGGCCGTGCTCGTCGCCGCGAGGCCGAGGTCCATCTCCTTGTCGGCCGCCGGCGAGCCGT
>JAJYIC010000240.1 GCA_021790295.1 Pseudomonadota bacterium
CGGGGGGGCGCCCGGCGGCAAGGAGAACAGAATGGCTTATGAGGCCGCGAGAGCGGCGAAAAGGATCGGGAGGAAGAGATGAAGTTCGGTTTCAGCCCGCCCGTGAGCGGGCCCTTTGCAAAGCCGGAAATCCTCACGCGCATCGCCTGCGAAGGCGAGGCGATGGGGTACGACTACGCCTCGATCAGCGATCACGTGGTCATACCGAAAGCGATCAGCGCGCGTTATCCTTATAGCGAGACCGGCGAATTTCCCTCTCAGGGGCAGGGCGATCGGTACGAGCAGCTTGCCGTTCTCGCCTTTCTCGCGGGCAAGACTTCGCGCCTGAAGCTTGTCACTTCGGTCACCGTCGTCCCCCATCGGCCCGCGGTTCTTCTTGCGAAGATGCTGGCGACGATCGACGTTCTCTCTGAAGGCAGGCTCGTTTTCGGAATCGGCGCCGGCTGGTTGAAAGAGGAATTCGAGGCTTTGGGCCTTCCCCCTTACGCCGAGCGCGGCAGGGTGACCGACGAATATCTTCTCGCCTGCCGCGAGCTGTGGACAAAAGACGAGCCGCGTTTCGAGGGACGCTTTGTCAAATTCGCCGATATCCTTTTTGCCCCGAAGCCGGTGCAAAAGCCGCATCCGCCGATCTGGGTCGGCGGCGAAAGCCCTGCCGCCTTGCGCCGCGCCGCTAGCCTCGGGCAGGGCTGGTATCCGATCGGCACAAACCCGCAGCACCCTCTCGACTCGCTGAAAAGGCTCGAGAGCGGCATCGCGCGCCTCAAGGCTCTTGCCCGCGAAAGAGGGCGCGAGAGAGAGGAGATTGCCCTTGCCTATCGCGTCGCTTCCTGGGGGAAAGCGCTTCCCGAAAAGGCCGCAGACGGGGAAAGAAGGCTGTTCGCGGGCGGGCCTCGCGAGATCGCGGAGGATTTGCGCGCTCTCGAAGCGCTTGGGGTCGGCCATGCCGATTTCGCTTTTGCCGGCGAAAGCCCCGAGGCGATCCTCGCCCTTATGCGCCGCTTTTTCGAGGAGGTTCTGGCGAGGCTCTGATCGCCGGGCCTTTTTTCTTTGGAGGGCGAGGCGTTGCGCCCTCTTTTCGCCCTCGGCATGACCCTCGGCATGACCCTCGGCATGAAAGGAGCCGATCGTGCTCAAACTCGGTTACAAGGCCTCCGCCGAACAGTTCGGTCCGGGTGATCTTCTCGAATTCTCGGTTCTCGCCGAAGCTCTCGGCTTCGACTCGGTTTTCGTCAGCGATCATTTCCAGCCCTGGAAGCATACGGGCGGGCACGCCCCTTATTCCTTCGCCTGGCTCGGCGCTTTGGGAGCGCGCACGAGGCGCATCGAGATCGGCACTTCCGTCGTCACCCCGACCTTCCGTTACCATCCGGCGATCGTCGCCCAGGCGGCGGGAACCCTCGGCGCTCTTTTCCCGGGACGTTTTGTTCTCGGCGTCGGCACCGGCGAATCCCTCAACGAGGTTCCGGCGTTGGGGATCGAATGGCCGCCTTTCAAGGAACGTTTCGGGCGCCTCAGAGAGGCGATCCTCCTCATCAAAAAGCTTTCGAACGAAGAGCGCGTGAGCTTCGAGGGCAGCTATTACCGCACCCAGCGCGCGACCATCTACGACCGCCCCAAAAAACCGGTGCCGATCTGGATCGCCGCTTCGGGGCCGAGGGCGGCGGTGCTTGCCGGAGAAGTCGGCGACGGCTTCATCTGCACGAGCGGCAAAGGCACCGCGCTTTATCGCGACAGCCTTTTGCCGAAACTCGAGGAAGGGCTTGCCCGCGCTTCGCGCAACGCGAGCCAGATCGAACGGATGATCGAGGTCAAGGTCTCTTTCGACAGCGAAGAAAGCCGCGCCAGGGAAGACACCCGCCATTGGGCGGCGCTGGCCTTGACCCCGGAAGAGAAGACGGGGGTAGAGGATCCGGTCGAAATGGAGGCTCTCGCCGCCGCGCTTCCGCTCGAACGGGCGGCAAGCCGCTGGATCGTCTCCGCCGACCCTGAAGCCCAGGTCGAGGCCATACGCCCTTATGTCGAACTTGGCTTCCGCCATCTCGTCTTTCACGCTCCGGGCCCCGATCAGCCCCGTTTCCTGCGCCTTTATGCCGAACGGGTTCTGCCGCTTTTAAGGGCGGAATTCGGCTGACCATGGACGCAGCTGCGGGTCTCAGCCTTTTTGCGCTTTCGGGGATCAAGCTCGTCGAGCCGGGAGACGATCTTGCCCTTATCGCCTCGGAGGCTTTCGCCCGCAACGCCATCGCGGCCGAGGACGGCGATGTTCTGGTGGTCGCGCAAAAGATCGTCTCCAAGGCCGAAGGGCGTTTTCTCGATCTGGCCTCCATCACCCCTTCCCCTCGCGCCCTCGCGCTTGCCGCGCGGCTCGACAAAGACCCGCGTCTTGTCGAGGCCATCCTTGCGCAATCGAAGCGGGTCGTGCGCCAACGCCCGGGTCTTTTGATCGTCGAGCATCGCCTCGGTTTCGTCATGGCGAACGCCGGCATCGACCGTTCCAATGTCGCGCCCGGAGAAGAGCGGATCCTGTTGCTTCCGGCCGACCCCGACGGCTCGGCCGCCTCTTTGCGGCGCGCGCTCGGCGCCCTTCTCGGGCGGCGCCTTGGCGTCATCATCAGCGACAGTTTCGGCCGTCCCCATCGCCGCGGCGTCGTCGGCGTCGCTCTCGGTTCTGCGGGGCTTCCCGCGCTCGTCGACCAGCGCGGGCGCGCCGATCTTTTCGGGCGGCCTTTGAAGGTGACCGAGACCGCCTTTGCCGACGAGATCGCGGCCGCCGCTTCTCTTCTCATGGGCCAGGCGGACGAGGCTTTGCCCATGGTTCTCGTCCGCGGCCTCCTCTGGAGTGCGCCGGAAAACCCGGCTTCGACGCTCGTCCGCCCGCCCGAGCACGACCTTTTCCGATGAGCGGGGAAAAGGGTCTCGTCGTCGCGCTTTCGGGCGGCATCGGCGGCGCCAAATTGGCGCTCGGGCTTTATCGCATCCTGCCGCCCGAAAGCCTCGTCGTGGTCGCCAATACGGGAGACGATTTCACCCATTTGGGCCTCCACATCTCGCCCGATCTCGACACCCTCCTTTACACTCTCGCGGGGATCGACGCCCTCGAGACCGGTTGGGGAAGGCGCGGCGAGACCTGGAATTTTATGGCGGCGCTCGAAAGTCTTGGCGGGCAATCCTGGTTTCGTCTCGGCGACGGCGATCTCGCGACCCATGTCGAACGCACGCGGCGCCTTGCCGCGGGCGAAAGCCTCGGAGCGATCACGGCCGAGTTTTGCCGGCGTCTTGGTGTTTCGGCGCTGCTTTTGCCGATGAGCGAGGACCCCGTGCGCACGCGCCTTTTGACAGAGGATGGCTGGCTCGATTTCCAGGATTATTTCGTGCGCCAAGGCACGCGCCCAAGGGTCCGCGAGATTTCCTATCGTGGAGCCCTAAAGGCGCGCCCTCATCCCGGCTTTATCGAGGCTCTTTCCCGCCCCGATCTTGCCGCGATCGTCATCTGCCCTTCGAACCCTTTTCTCAGCATCGATCCGATCCTTTCTCTTCCCGGCGTTCGAGCGGCATTAAAGGCCGCGCGGGCGCCCGTCGTTGCGGTTTCGCCGATCGCGGGCAAGAGGGCGTTCAAAGGGCCGACGGCAAAGCTCATGAGCGAACTCGGGCTCGAGGTCGCAGCCGAAAGCGTCCTCACCCATTACGCCGGCCTCTTCGATCATTTCCTTGCCGACGAAGAGGATCGGGAGGAACTCTCGAAATTCGATGCGAACGTGAGCTTTGCCCGCATCCGCATGGAGAGCCTCGACGACCGGGAGCGGATCGCCCGCCTCGTTCTTTCCCTCGGGCAAGGATCGCGATGACCCGTTCGGGGATCTCTGCGGTCATTCCGGTCAAGGCCCTCGATCAGGCGAAAGAGCGGCTTTCCCCGGTTCTGGCGCCGGCTTTGCGCCGCAGGCTCGCTTTCGCGATGCTCGAAGACGTGCTCGAAGCCCTTTGCGGCGCCCGAGGTCTCGAAGGGCTTCTCGTCGTCACCGCCGATCCGGTGGCCGCAAGCCTTGCCGCCCGTTACGGCGCGCGGCTCCTCAAAGAGGGGGCAGAGGCGGGACACACCGCTGCGGTCGCCGCGGCGGCGCGTCTGCTTATTGGCGAAGGCTGGGAGGGAATGGCGGCGTTACCGGGCGATATCCCTCTTCTCGGAACTTCTGAGATCGCGTCTCTCTTGGCCGCTCATGATAGGGCCCCGGCCTTTACCATCGTCCCTTCGCATGACGAGAAGGGTTCGAACGCGGTTCTTCTTTCGCCGCCCGATGCGGTGCCTTTGCGCTTTGGCGAGGATAGCTTTATCCCTCATCTGCGGGCGGCCGAAGACCGCGGCATCGCTCCGCGCGTTCTGCGCCTGCCCAATATCGCTCTCGATATCGACGGCCCCGCCGATCTCGCGCGCTTTCTCGAAAGCGAAAAGAAGACGCGGGCGCGCTCTCTTCTCGCCGAATTTGGTATGCTGCAAGCGGGCGCCGTTTCAGGGGGGCCGATCGGAGGGGTCGCGGCATGAGGATCGAAGAGGCTTTGG
>JAJYIC010000241.1 GCA_021790295.1 Pseudomonadota bacterium
ATCAGCCTCGGCGGCTATTACGCCCCGCGCGCCGCCGCGTTCGAGCCGCGCTTTGCCTGCTGTTTCGCCTGGGGCGCACAATGGGATTATCACGCCATTTGGCAGCGGCGGTTCGAGGCTCTCGCCGCCAAGGGCAATCCATCGCTGTCGGTCCCGGCGCACCACATCTTCTGGGTGCTGGGGGTGCAGGATCAGGCCGAGGCCTTGGCGAAGCTGGAGAATTTCAAACTGGATGGCGTTGTGCAAAGGATCGAATGTCCGTTCCTGCTGCTGCATGGCGCGGGCGACGAACAGATCCCGCTAGAGGAAGCGCAATTGTGCTTCGACAAGGTGGGCTCGCGGCAGAAGACGTTCCGCGTGTTCACCCGCGAGGAGGGCGGTTTCCACCACTGCCAGATCGACAATTTGAGCATCGGTGTGGCGGCGTTCGCCGATTGGCTCGAAGACGTGCTGCGGCCGTGAGGAGGAGCGGCGCGCTCCCTTTCATCGGCTCGCCCTTATCATTCGCTGCGCCGCGAGCGCGCGGACCACGGCGGAGGGGCGTCACCGAGCCGCCGGTCGGTTTGATCCGGTCGCCGGCAGGCGGCTTGGCGGGGTAAGCCGCCGGGCTCGAGCCTCGCGGCAAAGGCCGCTTTCGCCGGCTCGGCGATCCTTTGCCGGCAAGGCGGTTTCGATCGAACGGCCCGCCGCCATAATCAGCCGTCCCGCCTCTTGCACCGGCGGCGGGAAAGGCCACACTCTGTAGCGATGCCCAGCACCGACGACATCCGCACCGCTTTTCTCGATTATCTTGCCAGGAACGGCCACGAGGTCGTCCCTTCGAGCCCTCTCGTCCCGCGCAACGACCCGACCCTCCTCTTCACCAACGCGGGGATGGTTCAGTTCAAGGGCGTTTTTACCGGGGTCGAAAAAAGGCCTTACCGCCGCGCCGCCACGGCGCAGAAATGCCTGCGCGCCGGCGGCAAGCACAACGATCTCGAAAACGTCGGCTACACCGCGCGGCACCACACGTTTTTCGAGATGCTCGGCAATTTCTCTTTTGGCGATTATTTCAAGGATACCGCCATCGAGCTTGCCTGGAACCTCATCACCCGCGAATTCGGCGTCGCCAAGAGCCGCCTTCTCGTCACCGTCTATGCCGAGGACGAGGAAGCGCGGAGCCTGTGGGCAAAAATCGCCGGGCTGCCCGAAAAGAGGATCATCCGCATCGCCACTGCGGACAATTTCTGGGCCATGGGGGAGCTCGGTCCTTGCGGCCCCTGTTCCGAGATCTTTTACGACCATGGCGAAAGCCTCGAAGGCGGCCCTCCAGGCAGCGCCGAGGACGACGGCGACCGTTTTGTCGAGATCTGGAACCTCGTCTTTATGCAATACGAACAGGTGAGCAGAGAGGAACGGGTTGCTTTGCCTTCCCCTTCGATCGACACCGGCATGGGCCTCGAACGCATCGCCGCGGTTCTTCAAGGAAAGCACGACAATTACGACATCGACCTTTTCCGGGCTCTGATCGCCGCCTCGGCCGAGATTTCGGGGGTCGCTCCCGACGGAGCCCATGCGGTCTCGCACCGGGTCATCGCCGACCATCTTCGCGCCGCCGCCTTTCTTCTTGCCGACGGCGTGCTGCCCGGCCGGGAAGGACGCGGCTATGTGCTGCGCCGGATCATGCGGCGGGCGATGCGTCACGCCCGCATGCTCGGCCAAAAGCAACCCTTTTTGTGGCGGCTCGTGCCCTCGCTCCTGCGCGCGATGGGCGGCGCCTATCCCGAACTTGCGCGCGCCGAGGCGCTTATCACCGAGACATTGCGGTTCGAAGAAGGGAATTTTGCAGAGACTCTCGAACGCGGACTTCGCCTTCTCGAAGAGGAAACGCAAAGGCTCGAAGCGGGCGCCCCGCTCCCGGGGCAAGTCGCCTTCCGCCTTTACGACACCTACGGCTTTCCTCTCGATCTGACCGAAGACGTGCTGCGCGCAGAAGGGCGCAAGGTGGCGCTCGAAGGGTTCGAAGAGGCGATGGCGCGGCAGCGCGAAGAGGCGCGCAAAAGCTGGGTCGGCTCGGGCGAGGCGCAATCCCAGCGCCTCTGGTTCGCATTGCGCGAAGAACTGGGGGCAACGGAATTTCTTGGTTACGAAAGCTTGAATGCGGAAGGGATCGTCCTCGCCTTGTTGCGCGAGGGCCTGCGCGTCGCCGAAGCCTCTGCCGGAGAAGAGGTCGCCTTTATCGTCAACCAGACGCCGTTTTATGGCGAAGCGGGCGGCCAGGAAGGGGATAGCGGCATCGCTTTTTCGGCTTCGGGAGCCGAACTCGAAGTCCGCGACACGGTCAGAAGGGCGGGCGAGCTTTATCTTCATCTCGCAACCTTGCGCCGCGGAACGATCAAGCCGGGGGACGCGCTCGAACTTCGCGTCGAAGGCGCGCGCCGCGTGCAATTGCGCGCCAACCATTCCGCCACCCATCTTTTGCACCGGGCGCTTCGAGGCCGGCTCGGCGCGCATGTGACGCAAAAGGGCTCGCTTGTCGCCGCCGATCGCCTGCGTTTCGATTTCAGCCACGCAAAGGCGCTTTCCGGCGAAGAGATCGCCGCCGTCGAGGCCGAAGTCAACGAGCGCATCCGCGCCAACGGCGCCGTCTCGACGCGCCTGCTTTCGCCCGAACGCGCGGTTGCCGAAGGAGCGCTTGCGCTGTTCGGCGAGAAATACGGCGAGGAGGTGAGGGTCGTCGCGATGGGTAGGGCGGAGGGAGAGGACAATCCCTATTCGGTCGAGCTTTGCGGCGGCACGCATGTCCGCCGCACCGGCGACATCGGCTTTTTCAAGATCGTTGCGGAAACCGCGGTCGCTTCCGGCGTGCGGCGGATCGAGGCTTTGACCGGAAAGGCGGCCGAAGCCTATCTCGCCGAGGAAGAAGGATGGCTGAGAGAGGCCGCGGCGGCCTTGCGTTCGCCCCCGCCCGAGTTGCCGGCGCGGGTAGAGGCCCTTATCGCCGAAAGGCGCCGGCTCGAACATGAGCTCCAGGAAGCGCGGCGGCTTCTGGCGCGTTCGGCTCCCGCGTCGAGACCGGCGGCAAAGCGCATCGGCGAAGTTTCTTTCGACGGCCGGGTGATCGAGGATGTGCCTGCCCGCGAACTCAAATCGCTCGCCGACGAACTGAAAGGCGGGATCGGCAGCGGCGTCCTCGCTCTGGTTTCGCGCGCCGGGGGAAAGGCGAGCGTGGTCGTCGCCGTCAGCGCCGATCTCCTGCGCCGTTTCGATGCGGTCGAACTCGCCCGCCTTGCCGCCGGGGCGCTTGGCGGCAAAGGCGGCGGCGGGCGCGCCGACATGGCTCAGGCCGGCGGCCCCGATGGCGCGCGCGCGGAAGAGGCCCTCGCCGTCATCGAGCGCGCGATTGCCGAAAAGCTTCGGGTCGAGGCGTGAATTGTTGCGAGGCGGCGGGATTTTGCGCGCGCTACTGTCGAGGTACAATGACGGCTTGCGGCGGCTTGCCGCGGCGATTCGCGTGAAACGGCCCGGCAAGGGTTTCGGACCGATGAGCCAATCGGTTGAATTTCTTTCTATTTGCCTATCGATTGCCGAGCTTTGGCTCTGCACTCATTAATATCGGCGGCCGAGTTGCGTCTGATGACTTCGCCAACAAGGATCGGGGTTTCTTGGGATGAGACGCTATCTTTTGCGGGCACGGCTCTTTCTTGCCGCGGCGGTTCTGGCGCTTTCCGGCTGCACGCCGTCAGTCGTGCATCTGGACCCTTTGAGCGTCAACGGCCGTGACGGCGGCGGCCGGACCCCGACCTATCCGGCATTGATGCGGATCGCTGCCGCGGCCCGTGCCGGCGGCGACTTCGCGAATGCAGTTGCTCTTTACCGGCGCGCCGCCTCGGTCGGCCCCCAGGGCAATCCCGCTCCTTATGTCGGCCTCGGCGATACGCTTATGCAGATGGGGAAGGTCAACGAGGCGATCCTCGCCTACAATTCGGCATTGGCGCGCGATCCGCACGCGATCGAAGGCGGGATCGGCCTCGGGCGGGCCTATCTTTTGACGGGGCGGCCGGAGCTTGCCTTTACCGCGCTCTCGCGCGCTTATGCCGGGGCCCCCAAAGACCCGCGCGTGTTTCTGCTTCTCGGGGTTGCCAATGACGAAACCGGGCGCCACAAAGTGGCGCGCAGCTGGTATCTGGGTGGTCTCAAAATCGCCCCCCGCAACCCGAACCTGACGATCGATCTTGCCTTGTCGCGGGCAGTGAGCGGGAACACCACCGGGGCGATCGAGACTTTACGGCCGCTTGCTTTGGCGCCCGGCGCCTCGCCCGCCGAACGGCAGACCCTTTCTCTCATCTATGGTCTTGCCGGCAAAGACGCCGAGGCCGCACGGCTCGGCCGGTTGGATCTGACCGACGCCGAGGTCAAGCACAACCTCGCCTATTTCGCGAGCCTTCGCGCCCTTTCGCCGCAAGCCCGCGCGGACGCGATCCTGTCGGTCCGCAAGGTCTTCTGAGGTCTTTTTAACGCTTGGCGCCGCCTGAGGTTTTGGCGGTCACGACGGGCTGCGTGTGGGTCGCGTGGCT
>JAJYIC010000242.1 GCA_021790295.1 Pseudomonadota bacterium
CGCGGTGCTGGTGCTGGCCATTGTCGCGAGTGGCTGCGGCACGCTGCGCGCCCTCAAGGCGCGCGACCGAGACCCCGGCGATTTCCTCTTTTTCGCAAAGCCTTGCCTCAGGGTCGTCATAAAGACGCTGGCCGGTGATGACGGCGACGGGATGGCCTTCCCAGGCGAGATGAAACGCCAGATCGCCGAGGATCTGGCTCGTCGCCGAACGATCGGGGCAAAAGTAGCGATTGATAAAAATGATCTTCGGCCCTGCGCGCGCCTCGAATTTGGCCCGCGCCGGTGCGAGGCGCGTCCCGCTTTCGAAAAGGCTTTCTTCGGAAATCGACACGCGCTTTAGAGTGAGAGCGTTAGGGAAGGGAGGGGCGGGCTTTTTCGCCCGCGCCGGCGCCGCGGAAGGAGGGGCGAGAGGCTTCTTTCTTGCGCGGAAGGGCGCTTTTCTTCCCGCTTGCCGCGCCCTTTTGCGCAGACGCCAGGAGAAGGGCTTGCGGCGAACGCCGGTCGCCTCGCAACAGGCTGTGACAAGTGAGAGCGAGGATGCGCAGGTCGAGAGCAAGCGAGGCATTGCCGATGTACCACGCGTCGAGTTCTTCCTTTTCGCGCGGCGAAAGCAGGATTCCGCCTCTGACCTGAGCCCAACCGGTGATGCCGGGGCGAACCCGGAGGCGCAGCTTGGGCCGAGGGGGCTGGTCGCGTTCGAGAAGCGGGCGCGGACCGACCAGGGACATCTCTCCCGCAAGGACGTTCCACAGTTGCGGCAACTCGTCGAGCCTTGCGCGGCGCAAAAACCGGCCTAAAGGCGAGAGCCGCCTTTCTTCCGGGATCCTCTCGCCGCGCCAATCGAAGATCGGGCGCAGGGTGCGGATCTTGTGCAAGGAAAAGCTCCGCCCGTCCTTGCCGACGCGCTGTTGCCAAAAAAGGATCGGCGAACCGACATCGACAAAGGCCAAAGCGCCGGCGAGGACCAGAAGAGGCAGGAGGAGGGGCGCCGCAAGGGCGGCGACAAAAAGATCGAAAGCCCGCTTGAAGGCAAAGTATCGGGGCAAAGGGAAATCCGTCTCCTCACTTTGGCCGCGGGCCTCCGCCAAGGCGCCGCTCCCGCAAACCGCGGCGGCCCCGAAAAGCCGCGGCAGATGGACGAATTCGATGGCGCGCCGGGCGCAAACCCGGCCGAGGGAGAAAAGCGCTTGCGGGGCGATCTCGTTCTCTTCGAGGCCGAGGATCACCCGGTCGGTTCGCACTCCGTGCACTTCGAACTCTTCGATCAGCGGTTCGAGATCGGCTGGCGTGCCGCAGACCCTGACGCCGTTGAACGAACGGCCCGTCCATCCCGGATCTTCGTCGAGAAGCGCGATCACGCTTTGCCCCGGCGAGGCGCAGGCTTCGAGGAAGGTCATATAGATCGAGGCGAGATCGGTGGCGCCGACGAGGATGACGTGGCTTCGCGCCAAAGCGGCGCCTCTTCTGGCGAGCTTGTGGTTCTTTTTTACGAGGTCGGCGACAAAGCGCGCGGTGAAAACCCCGGCCCCGAGGAAGAGAACGTGGATGAAAGGCGTCGAGCGGGGAACGCCGTCGAGGCGGGTGATCGAAAAAACCACGGCGCAGGCGATCACCTCACCGGTGACGACGGCCTTTGCCAGATCGCCAAGCTCATGCAGCGAGACATAACCCGGCACTGCGCGCGAGACGCCGAAAGCGACGAAGGCGATGAGCGAGGAGGCAAGCGATACGAGCCAATAAAAAAGCGCCGGGGTCGCGAGCGCCGACGACCACGGATCGGCATGGCGCAGATAAAGCGCCAAAGGGGGCGACAAGACGGCGATCGCGACATCCGCCGGCGAGAGACGGAAGGCGAGTTTGGCATAGGATGTCGGCGCTCGAAGTGACATCTTGCAAATTCCCTTTGCCGGACCCAAGGGCGCAAACGAAAACCGGCAACCTCTGAGATGACAGTCCGGCGCTCGACAAAGACTCTTTTGAGCGCCAGGTCACTGTATCGAATGGACATGTACGGAGGTCTTTTCTATCAAAGGGGAATGCCAGGGATCCTAAATGATAGAATAGACACGCACGCCTTTTCTTCTTGAGAAAAGGATAACCATTTTGACGTGTTCAAACAAGATGAAATGTGATAAAAAACGGGAAATGTGACGTCGTACGCGAGAATGGATTCTTCCTCACGCCCGCAGAGCGTTCCGCTTTTCGCGTTTCGCCCGCGACGCTTCGGGGCGGAGGAAAGAGGAGAGCGCGCCTTTGCCCCGCCCGTCGACAGAAGTAGGCGCGCATGCCGGCTTCCGCCCGGCGGCGGGAAGCGCGCTCGCGGCCAACGGAGCGAGAGTTTGCATGCGGGCGGCGGCGCTCGAAGGCGCCAAAAAGAAGAGGCGCGCAGTTCCGGGAAAAGGGGGAGCATCGACGATGCAAAAGAACGGCAGCGGCAAGAGGCAAGGGTTCGTCGGAGTGAGACAGTTTGCCGCATCCCTTGTCCTATGCGCCGGTCTTGCCCTTTCTGGTTGCGGGCCGTCGGTACGGCCTCTGACCGAGGCGCAGCAAAAGGCCTTGCTCGGTCTGGCGAGTGCGCCGCCGAAACTCGAGGCGGGTGAGGAAATCAGGGTCTCCGTCTATGGCGAAGCCTCTCTCGGAGGCGTCTACCGGATCGATCCGAGCGGCTTCGTCTCCCTTCCCTTGGCGGGATCGGTCAAGGCCGCCGGGCTTACGGAGCGCAAGTTCGCAAAAGACCTCGCGCAAAGACTGGAACACGGTTTTCTGAAGAAACCGGAAGTCATTGTAAGCATAGTGAAATTTGCACCATTCTATATCCTCGGAGAGGTGCAAAAGCCTGGGGCGTATTCCTATAGCGCCGGGATGAATGTCTTTAACGCCATTGCCGTCGCTGGAGGATATACGTATAGGGCGAACCGAAGCACGGTGATCATCGAGCACAAAGGCGAGACGGCGATGAAAGCCTACGCGCTTTCCTGGCCGATACCGATCCTGCCCGGGGACATCATCAAGATACCGCGACGGTATTTTTGAGAGCGCCGGGCGGAAAAATGGAGCCGCCCGCGTCGGTGCGATTTTTCACCCGAAGGCGACATCCTGTGGTAGAGTATATGAAGGAAGGTTCGCGAAGTAGTCTATATTGTCTATTGGCTCTCGAAAGACCCCGTTTCTGTGGGCGCAACGGCAACCCGCGCGTGCGGCTCTTTGGGCCGGGCTTTGCGCCGGGCGTTGGGCGGGAGTTTGGGCTCTTTTCGCCGCCTGCGCTTACGCCCAGACGGGCTTTCCGGCGCCGGCAAACGGGCCGCAACTGCCGCCGCCGCCGGCGATTTCGGGACGGCTTTATTCTTCGCCCCTGCCGCGCCGCGACTATACGGCGCTCGCCGCCGGCGACTGGCTTTTCTATCCCTCTCTATCGGCAGGGCTTTTTTACGACAGCAATGCCGCGCAACTGCCGGGCGGGGGCGACGAGAGCTTTGGCGTGAGGCTCGACCCGAGCCTTTTGGCGCAAACCGGAAACGGAATCAAAAAAACCACGATTTATGGTGCGGCCGACGGGCGGCTTTCCAGCAATGCCTCCCCCTCGGGCGCCCGCTCCTTGACGGCGAATGCGGGAGTGAGAGAACGCTTCGAGCCTCTGCCCGACTTGGCCCTGACGGCCGACGGCGATTATCTGCGCGAAAAAGACCTTTTCAGCGGTTTCGCCCTCAACCGCGGCGTCGGCTATCTCAATCCGACGGGCACGGGCCTCGCGCCGACGGCAGAGCCGCAAAGCTACGATCAGCTGACGGCGAGCCTTTTTGCGGATAAGACGTTCGGCCACGCGTTTGCGGGGTTCGGAGGGTCCGTTCAAAGCCTCGCCTACGAGCACACGGGCGATCTTGCCCCGGCCCCGAACGAATTGACCGCGACCCTCACTTTGCGCGGCGGTTTGTGGCTGACGCCCGTCCTTTACGGTTATGCCGAAGGCTCTCTCGACCGCAGAAATTCCGCCGCAAACGCGCTCAGTTCGAACGGTTACCGCGGCGTTGTCGGCATCGGCTCGAGCCGGGTCCGGCTTTTGCGCGGCGAGATTTATGCGGGCTACCAGGGGGAAAGCTACCGCTCCGCCGAGATCGGGACGGTAAGCGGCTGGGTCGTCGGCGGCGAAGGGGACTATACGCCTTTGCCGAGGCTCAAACTCATGGCTTCGCTCGACGAAGCCCTCGGCGCCTCGTTTCTCGCCCCGGCTTCGCCCCTATCGATGGGGACGGCGACAAAGGTGACGACGCTTCTCGCCGAGGCCGCTTACGACTTTGCCCCCGAGGTGAGCGCGAGCGGCCGCGCCGGGTTCATCCGGTCGGATTACGTAGGCTCTTCGAGATGCGACAACGCCTGGACCATCACCGCAACAATCTCCTACGCCATCTGGCGGAATTTTGGATTGGTACTCGATTATGAACATCTGGAATTGAACTCGAACGTCGCATTCGAAAGCTTTTCCCGCGACGTGGTGACGATTGGAGGCACCTATAAATACTAGAGAAACTCAACCGCATCCCCGGC
>JAJYIC010000243.1 GCA_021790295.1 Pseudomonadota bacterium
GACGCCTGCGGGCGCAATGGCCGGGGCGCCACCCGGGCGCCGTTCTTGAGCCGGTACTGACCCTCGACGACGACCCTTTCGCCGGGCTTCAGTCCCTTGGTGACGACGGAGAGGCCCCCTTCGCTTTCGCCGATCTCGACCGCGCGCCGTAGGACCCTGTCATTCTTGCCGATGACATAAACGAAATGGCCCCCGGGGCCCTCCTCGACCGCAGGCGAAGGCACCGTCGCAACCCCGCGCAAGGTGCGCAGGACGACTTTGACATCGACAAATTCCCCCGGCCACAGCCTCTCCTTGTCGTTGGCAAAACGCGCCTTCAAGCCGATCGTGCCGCTCGCCTGGTCGATGGCGTTGTCGATAAAGGTGAGACGGCCGCGGGCGAGAAGGCGCTTGCCGCCGCTCGCAAAGGCAAGCACGCGAAGCGGGGCGTCCTTCTCGCTTTGCCGCAGCGGGTCGAAGCGGTCCTGGGGAAGGGAAAAGCCGACAAAAATCGGCCTCACCTCGTTGATGGTGACGAGCGTCGTATTGTCGGAGGCGCGCACATAATTGCCGGCGTCGACAAGACGCGCCCCAAGCCTTCCGGCGATCGGCGCGCGGATCAGGGTGTAGCCGAGATTGAGCCTTGCGGTTTCGATCTGCGCTTCGTCGCCCTTGATCGCCGCCAATAGCTGTTTGACGAGCGCTTTTTGCTGATCGTATTGCTGGCGCGTCTGGTAGCCGCTGCCGAGCAGCTTTCGATAACGGGCGAGATCGGATTGCGCGCTCGAAAGTTGCGCTTCGTCCTTTTCCTTTTGCGCTTCAGCCGCGTCGAGCGATGCCTGATAGGGGCGGGGGTCGATCTCGATGAGAGGGGCGCCGGCCTTGACCTCATCCCCTTCTTTGAAAAGGAGCTTCAAGATCTCACCGTCGACCCGGGTCTTGACGGCGACCGTGTTGTAAGCCTCTACCGTGCCGAGGCCGTAAAGATATTGCGGCATGTTTTTGGCGACGACCGCCGCTTCGCTCACCGGTATCCGCGGCGGGGCCGGTTCCGCGGCCGCCCGCGAAAAGCCGTTCCCGGCCCCGAGGCGCCACCACAAAAGCGCGCCGAGCGCGAGGGCAAAAAGGGTTGCGGCGAGAATACGCTTCAGCACGGGCGGGAGCTTCCTTGCGTAGGGCGGAAGAACCTCACGAAGTCTATCATAGATCTCGCCTATATATGAGAACAAGAGGCCCGCCATCCCTCTCTCCCTTCGGGCGGCGGTCCCGCACGGGGTTTGCGGGCACTACTCGCGCGGGGACGCGATCGGCGCACAGTTTTTGCGCCCCGACATCAGACAATCTTCGAGTGCCGATTTGCGTTCGAGAGCCCGCAAAAGAAGGATCGCGCCGATCGCCAGGGCGAAAAGGAGAAGGAGAGCCAAAAGAGCGGCCGCTCTTTTCTTCCTGCCGTCTTCCTCGGGGTCTCCCGCCTCTCCTTTCACCCCCCGCTCTTCCTTCGAGCCGCCGATCGCGCGCAAAGGCCTCGGTTTTTTTTCGCCCTCGCGCGAACGCCGCTCACCGCCCCCGAGGCGCCCTTTGGAGAAGGCGTCACAGCCACCACAAACCGAAAAGGATCGAAAAGAGGGCAACGGGCAGGCCGAGGCGAAGATGCTCCCAAAACCCGATCTTGAGGCCATTGGCGGCCGCCCACTGGACGACGATCAGATTGGCGACCGAGCCGAGGATCGTGAGATTGCCGGAAAGGGTCGAGGCCATGGCGACGAGAAGCCAGGCATGGCGCGGATCGGGGAGCCCTGCGACAAAAGGCTTGAGCATCATGACCGCCGGAACGTTCGAAAGCAGGTTCGACAAAAGCGCGACGAAAAGGGAGAGAAAAGGCGCTTCCGCGAGCTTTCCCGGCCCCCAATCGGCGAGGATCGCGGCCGGATCGATCGCCTTCGAAAAAGCGGCGACGACGACGAAAAGACCCGAAAACATCAAGAGAAGAGGCCAATCTATCTCGTGATAGACCTTCTGGCTTTTGACCGCGCGCGTCAAAAGCATAAAGGCGCCGGCGATAAGGGCGACTTTTGCCGGAGGCTGGCGCAGGAAGAACGCGATCATCATGAGAAGGACGACGATCGCCGATTTGAGCGCGAGAGGGCGGTGCGCGTGGGCGGGCTGGGGCGCGCTTTTGAGGCGTTCCGAGTTGAGGAATTCGCGGCGGTAAAAAAGGGCGATCAAGGAAAAGGGAAAGAGGAGGCCGACGGCGGCGACGGGCGCGAGACGAAACGCAAAAACGTCGTACGGGATCCCGGAGAAACTGCCGATCATGATGTTCTGCGGGTTTCCGGTGATGGTTGCGAGGCTGCCGATATTCGAAGCCGAAGCCACCGCCAGAAGATAAGGGATGGGATTGCGCCCGAGCCTTTTCGTCAGATCGAAGGTGAGCGGCGCCATGACGAGGCAGATCGCGTCGTTGACGAGAAAGGCCGAGAAAAAGGCCGTCGACAGGATGACCGTTGCGAGAAGCGCCAAAGGATGGCGCATGCGCATCGCCACCTGGTTGTTGACGAGGCGGAAGAAACCGGAAAGGCGCAGGTTGCCGACGACGATCATCATCCCGAGAAGAAGGGCGATAGTCGTAAAGTCGATCGCCGAAAGCGCCTCGTCGAGCGAAATCGCCCCGGCCGCGACCATGAGGCTCGCCCCCAAAAGGGCGGTGCCGGCGCGGTCGAGATAAAAGCCCGGCAACTTGCCGATGGCGATGACGAGATAGGTCGCGGCGAAGATGAGGATGGCGGCGCGTTGCGGGAACTCTTCGCTTCCCCCTTGCGCGAGCGCCGCGGGCGCCGCCAAGGCGAAAACCGCCAGAAGCAGGAGGGCTGCGGCGCCTCCCTTTCCCTTTTTCACCTCTGTTCGATCCTTAGGGCGGCGACGCAAGAGGAAGGGTTGCGCGTTGCGCCGGCCGCCCCCGCCTATTCGGCCGCTTCGCGCGAAGGGGCGGCTCGAGACAACGGGTCGAGTTCGATGTCGCGCAGAAGAGGCTCCTCTTCGAGCGCCACCTCGTTTTCGATGAGGCCGCCGCAACCCGGGCAGAAGAACTGGCGAAAGGAAGGCTCGGCATCGATAAACCGCCGCGCTTGCCCGAGAAAGGGGCTGGCGCAGACGATGGCGTTGTCTTCGCGGATCGCGGCCTCTTTGTAGTTGCCCGCAAGAGGCCCCAAATCGGCGGCGCAGCGGGCGCAGGAAAAATGCGCTCCCGCGCTTGTCTCGCGCACCGAAAGCGCTTCCGTGGCGGAAAAAAGGATCCTGCCGCCGAGGGTTTGCGGCGCCGTTTGGCGCTTTTCGAGCCGGCGCGCGCGCACCGCGGCGCGCAAAGCCTCGCTCGCCTGCCGATCGAGGACGACGCCGCCCGCCTCTTCCCTGAGCACGACGCCATAGACCTCGCGGGCGGCCTTGAGGCTGACGCTTTTTTCTTCGACATCCTCTCTGAGCTTTTCCGGGTCGCGCTCCATGGGGTCGCCGAACCCCCCCGCCGCCGACCACATGACGGCGTACACATCGTCCGGGTTCTGGACGAAATTCTCCTGGCGCAAGCCGAGCGTCACCTGTTCCCCGGAAAGCTCGTCGATGTCCTCGACGAGGCGCCCCTCGGCAAAGCGGCGGCGTATATCGCTCCCGGTGCGGAAGCGGTAGACATTGGGTCCTCCCGGATAGCCTCCCATCATCCCCGTCGAGGTCGGAACCGCATTGCCCGAGGAAAGCGTGTCCTGGACGATGCGCTCCGTGCGGTGCGGAAGAAAGCAGCTTTCCCCCGAAAGACCGCCGCGGAACTTGCCGGGCCCCCCGGAATCCATGACCTCTTTGCGGTAAAGGAAAAGAAGGGGAAAGGTCTGCTCGGTATGTTCGATGTTCGGAAGCTTGCAGATGGGGGTGCGCGCCTGGCCTCCGGTTGAGATGCCGTCGCCGGCGGAAAAGGCGCCGACCGCGCCGCCGATCGGGTCGACGAGAAGGTAACCGTAACGCTCGCCCCACTGGTCGAGGCCGCGGAAGATCGTCGCCGGCCACTGGCTCGTGCCGCCGATGCACATGATGTCGCGGCGCATTTCGGGATCGGCGTAGATCATCTTCGAGATGACGTTGTAGGTGGGGTAAAGCGAGATCTCCATCGCCTGGGTCGGGGCCGTCGACACCGAAGCCGGATGGACGGCGCAGTTCATGGTTCCGGGCGAAGGGTCGAATGAGACGTGGCGCAAGGCCCCGCCGACCGAAAGATACTGGTCCCAGCACAAAAGCTCGTTGAGGGCGACGATGATCGAGCCGCGCCAGCCGGAATAGGTCGCGTTCATCGCCCCGTCCTGGGGGGCGGTTCCCTCGTTTTCGAAGGTCAGATGGGTTCCCTTTTTGTGGAGGGTGAGCGCCACCCGGTGGACGCGGCGGTCGCCAGGGCGGCAGCATTCGACATAGGTCCTCTCGCGCCAGGTGCCGTCGGGAAGGCGCGCCAGTTTTGCGAGAAAGGCGCGCTCGCCGTTGTCGATGATGCGCTTCATCACGCCTTTGACGG